>CBFDCX010000036.1:0-11602 GCA_965603415.1 uncultured bacterium | reverse complement strand
GGTCCTGCCTTCCCGGGTGCCAGGAATAAACTGTCTCCCAATCCCAGAAGTTTTTCTGCTCCATTGGCATCTATGATAACTCTGGAATCTATTTTCGTGGAAACTTTAAAAGCAATTCGTGAGGGAAAGTTAGCTTTAATAACGCCTGTAATAACTTTAATAGAAGGACGCTGAGTAGCTAGAATAAGATGAACACCAATGGCACGAGCCATTTGTGCCAAGCGGGTGATGGGCCTTTCCACATCCCTGCCTACGGTCATCATAAGATCAGCTAATTCATCCACGATGATGATAATGTGGGGTAAAGGAATATCTTCTATCGATCCATCTTTGCGCTGTAATTTTGTAATTTTTTCGTTATAAGAATTCAGGTTTTTTACTTTATATTTCTGAAGAAGTTCATATCTATGTTCCATTTCGACTACACCCCAGTTAAGAGAAATGAGAGCATCTTCGTTGTTTGTAACTACTTTCTGAATAAGATGTGGAATACCTTCATAACCGGAAAGCTCGATACGTTTGGGATCGATGAGAATAAAGCGAACTTCGTCTGGTGTTGCTCTGAAAAGAATACTGTTTATTATTGTATTCACGCATACACTTTTCCCTGACCCGGTTGCCCCAGCGATTAACAGATGGGGCATTGTAGCCAGATCAGCAACCATTGGTTTACCAGAAATATCTTTCCCCAATCCAAAAGCTAACTTACTTTTCAATACTTTTATTTCATCGGAAAGCAGAATATCTTTCAGAAAAATGGTATCGCGATTTACATTGGGGATTTCAATGCCAACCAGTCCCCTACCGGGAATAGGCGCCTGCACCCTGATGCTGGTAGCTTTTATGGCCAAAGCCAGATCATCTGCCAAGGCATGAAATTTGTTAACTTTTATACCTGCTGCAGGTTTAATTTCGTATTGCGTAATAATTGGTCCAATGTTTACGTTCATTACTTCTGCATCCACATTGAATTCAGCAAGCTTTTGAATAAGTATTTTGCTAACTTCACGTATATTTGCTTCTATATTTTCCCTATCTCTTTTTGTAGGTTGTTTGCTGGTAAGGAAATCTTCAATTTCCGGAATCACGTATTCTCGAGCAGTATCGGTTACTTTCTCTTTATCCTGGGTCAGTTTAGGTTTGATTATTTTCGGTTTAGGGTTTTGCTCAGCCTTTTCGTGACTAACATGATCAATAATATTCAATTTAGATTTTCTCTTACTTCTATCGTCGTCCAGAATTTTAATTTCTTTTATCTTTCTGGTCTTTGCTTTTTTCTTTCCGGGCACTGTTTGTCTTTTGAAAAATAAGCTACTTATAAACCTTATCGTATTGTAAAGAGCATTATAAAACCAAATAAAAAAGCTCTTGATATTTTCCACTTCAAAAATGATGAGAATGCTTGTAATAACAACTGCAATTGATATTATAATTGTTCCGGTACGGTCAAATATCTTCACCATGAATTCAAAAAAATTCCAGGGAATTACACCTACAAGCAGGATCCTGATTTTTTCATTGATGATAAGAAATTCATTCATCTGAAAAGAAAACCTGATGAAATTGAAGAAAAATGCAAAAAGAATGAAGAATAGAATCTTCTGCAAAAACTTAATTTTATCCTTTGCGAAGATCATGAAAAAACCGATAAGTGCAGTTCCCAAAAGCAAAGAGAAGCAAAAGAACTTACCGAAAATATACAGCAACCAATAGCCAAAGAAAACACCAAATATGCCGATAGGATTATTAAAATTCGGAAATTGTAATTTGATAAATCTAAAGAAAGTGATATTGGAATTCTTCATTATCTCATAATCAAAATTCAGAATGCGCACATCACCAGAGATGGAAAATAGAAATAACGCAGATAATATTAACAGAGCTAATCCAGTGAATACGTACCAGAAACTTTTTTTAACTTCGGTTTTCATATTTTTTACTCCATTTAAACGCTGAAACGGATATTTATTATATCACCATCTTTGACAATGTAATTTTTCCCCTCTAATCGGAATAAGCCTTTTTCGCGCAGAGCTTTTTCACTGCCAAGCCGTACCAAGTCTTCATAGGAAAAACACTCTGCCCGGATGAATCCTCTTGCAAGGTCGGAATGTACTTTTCCGGCTGCATCTACAGCATTCTCACCTTTGACGATAGTCCATGCTCGAACCTCATCTTTTCCTATCGTAAAAAAACTGATATAGCCAAGAAGTTCGTAAGAAAATTTTGTGAGCCTGTCTCGCGCAGATTCTTTTATATTCATGTCTGCCATGAAATCTTGCTGTTCTTCATGAGAAAGTTTATTTAATTCCATTTCAAAGTTACCGGCAAATTCCATAATCATATAATTGCTGCGAATTTTTTCTAGTAATTCTGAATTATGTCTAAAATTCTTCTCATCTGAGTTCAGGATTATCATCAGTGGTTTCTGGCTTAGAAATTGAAAGCCTTGAATTACTTTTTTTTCATCAGATGGAAATTTAATGTTTCTTAAAGGAATCTCATTATTTAAGCTTTCAATTGCTTTCTTTACAGCTTTCTCCTCAAGAAGAAGCTTATTTTCTTTAATACCTCTTTTCAAGCTGAGTTCAATCTTCTCTAATCTTCTTTCCGCAATAATTAAATCGGAAATTATCAGTTCAGAATTTATTTTATTGATATCATCAAGAGGATCTGGTTTGCCCAATGTCTGGTTTAGAATTTTATCATCGAAGTTCCTAACCACTATTGCAAGTGCATCTGTGAGCTTTGCAAAAGTTAAAAGAGTTCCAGACAGGATTTCTTTCCCTGAACCAGCGGATAGTCCGGCAAAATCGATATATTCGATAGTTGCATAAATAGTTTTTTGAGGTTTATACATTTCAGAAAGCTGTGTAACTCTTTTATCCTTGATTTCCACAATACCAAGATTAGGTTCAGTTTTCTGAGTAGAATAGCTGGTGATCTCGGCATCCAGGCCGGTTAGAGCATTAAAAATTGTGGTTTTACCGGAATTCGGTAAACCTATCAACCCAATTTTCATTGTTGTTTTCTCCATTTATTATTATTAATAAGTGATCTTATCTCTCCCGGTTTCAACATACGCCACATTCCGGGAGGAAGTTTTCCAAGTTTCAAATTACCAATTTGAAGCCGTTTCAATTCCAATACTTCCGATCCAACTGCTTTGAGCATATATCTGATTTGCCTTTTCCTGCCTTCAAAGATCGTCATTCTAAGTATTGTTACATCTGGTGTTGCTTTTTTCAAGTGAACAATAGCAGGTTGGGTTATCTTTCCTGAGATCTTAACTCCATTTCTCAGTTTATCCAACTTTGCTTTATCCATATTTCCTTTTACTTTTACTTTATATAGTTTTGGAAGTTTGTAGCGTGGGTGAATAATTTTTTCACTAAAATCACCATCATTCGTAAAAAGTAATAAACCTTCGGACATATAATCAAGGCGTCCAATAGAAAATATATTAACACCAAAATCGGGAAGCAGATCATAGACGGTGCTTCTGTCGAGTTCATCCTTTGTTGTCACAACATATTTTTTAGGTTTATTCAGTATAAGATAAATCTTTTCAACAGTGGGTACAAGTGCTTTCCCATCAAATTCCACAACGTCTTTATCTTCATTGATGATTGTTGAAAGATCAGTTATAATATTCCCATTTATCTTTATTCTATTGTTTGAGATCAGTGTTTCCACGCTTCGTCGCGAACCCAAGTTACATATTGCAAGATATTTATTTATTCTTACCATTCTTCTAGACTTTCTTTAATTATGTAATCGAAAAGGTCGTTTATTATTTTTTCTTGTGCTTCTTCCTCAGTTTTGAATTCACTTATCTCTTCAGAAGAAGAATATGTTTCAGATAGCTGTAGAGCATCATTTTTAAAGATGATCATATTCTTTTTCAGGTCTGTGAAATTAATTTTAAATAATATCCGAACTTCATACTCCTCTACACTAGATCCGGCATAGGAAAGTATTTTATTTAAATAGTCCAGTATTTCACCATCTAATTGACAATCCGGTGAAAGGCCCACAATTTTCAATCTGCCGTCATTTTCGAAATTCCCCGATAAAGAATTATGAATATTCTCTTCAAGGTTGTATTGTGTCGTTTTATTCTCAAAAGGTGTGATGGCAATACTCTTCAGATGTGGATACCCAGTAGTATACACCGAATATGTGCAGGAGCACGATATTATAACAAATATAATAAACATTGATTTTTTCATAATTTTTAGCAATAAAATATTTCATATTCTGTCAAGAAATTAGTCGTAATGCTTGACAGAAAATCTTATATAATTCAATCAAGTCAATATAAAATATTTTGCAGGAGTATAAATGGCAAGAGATTATTTAACCATCAAACAAACAGCGAATTTCCTGAAAGTAACTGATTCCATAGTGAAAGAGATGATAAAAGCGAAAGTATTTAAATCCACCAGAAAAGGAAATATCTATCAGATAGAGAAAGCAGAGGTTGAAGAATGGCTGGCAAATTTGAACGAAAGAGAAGTAGAACAATTAGCCCTGAAACGTTCTGTATGTCGTTTTTCTGATTATTTTAAAGCTAAATATATCTTTTTGGATTTTTATGCAGACAATAAATATGAAGCAATTGCCGAAATGTCAAAAAAAGCTAAGGATCTTAAAATAGTGAAGGATCACAGATGGCTTTATCAGGTTGTGGTAGCAAGAGAAGAATTAGTTTCTACGGCAATCGGAAAAGGAGTGGCACTTCTTCATCCACGTCACCTGCATCCATCTAAAGTCAAAAAACCTGCCATTATTTTTGGTCGTTCAAAGAATGATGTAGAATTCGATGCTATAGATAATCAACCTGTAAGATTGTTCTTTATGCTATTACTTCATAATGATGCTCAACATCTTTTCTCAATTTCGTATATTTCTAAGCTTCTAATGCACGAGTCTAATCTTAAAATACTTCGCAAAACTTCGTCAATCGAAGAAATAGAAAAAGCTTTAACAAAAAATGTTCTAGGTTAAAGCGTGTTTCACGTGAAACATCAATTAGTGTAATAATCTTTTAACCAACTTAAAGTTGAAAAATATCTATTGGAAGCATTCCATAAAATATATCCGTCACTTTCATTATCTTCGATAGCTTTGATCTGTGAAATAATATATTCCCGATTATAATTTACTTTCCAATTGTTCGCTTGAATATATGGTATGACTTTACAATTTGTTTCTGTGTATTTTTTTGTCAGTTTTGTTGCTTTATAAATTATAAAGTAAGGTTCATTTGATATATCTTCCCTATATCCAAAATTACCAGAAAAATGTGAGGAATAAATCATGGGATGTATTGTATCTAAATGTTTAGTCATCTTTTCTATATCTTGTCCTGTAGCTGCTATATCCGATTTTCTTTGCCAAGCAACAATAGCAAAAACATCCGCTGTTAAACCTACATTATATTTTGAACAAATATCTTTTGCCTTAATAATAAAGTTTTCGATTATGTCAGATTTCGCTCTTAAAATGTAATTACTATCTGCTTTCGCAAATAGAGAATCTTTTATTTGAAAAGAAAAAACTGCATTAGATATATTTCCTTGTGTTGGAAATCTAATATAATCTAATTGTATTTCATCGATTTTACTTTTTGCTATTTTTTTCAATATACTTAATAATTCTTTCTGTACTTTCGAATTTGAGGGATCTAACCAGGAAGGTTTTCGTTTTTTGCTTTCTTTCCAGTATTTTCCTGAAGATGATATTGGTCTTAAGGTTGAATCACACTCTGCAGTAAATTGATCATGAAACATAACTACCCTGGCAACGGCTTTCATTTTCCGCTTGTGGAGCTCTTTAATTACTTTCTGAATGTTAACTATCGGTTTTATTTTCTCGTCTGTTAGAAGGTCTTTTTGAGGTATTGAGAAGAAAACGTGTCCATTCATGTTCTTTAGATCAAAAACAACTGTATTTATACCAGCTGCTTGAGCACTGTCGAGTATCGAATAAAATTTGGAACTTGAAACTGTGTAAGCAGTAAGATATATCCCTCTCGTGTATTCTGAAAAACTGATTTTATTTTTTCGGGATATTACTTTTTTGTCAGGTTCTTTTTTCAGAGTCGTATGTTTGATGGTATCAACTATTGTATCTTCTGTACTTTTACTTTCGTTGAAATTCTCTTGGTCAATTTGGATTTTTTTTCCACAAGATAAAAGCAAAAAGCAAAAAAATACAATCGCTATTTTTTTCATAAAATTTATTTGGCACTATAAAAAATAAATATTCTTTTATTATAAATCAATTTGAACTCTCATTAGATTTTATTAAAATAAAAAATGAATAATCAATTTCATCAACTATTTTCCCGAAAGATGAAGCCGGACCAAAGCTCTTTTCAGAGAAATTTCTGCTCTTCTGAAATCAATGTCTTTTCCAGAGCTTTTTATTCTTTTCTCTGCTCGCTTTTTTGAATCCTCAGCTCTTTTGTATTTAATTTCATTCTCGTTTTCTATTGTGTCGCAGACAATTATTATAATGTTATTCTCGACCGTGACGAACCCATCATGTATGGCATATTTATCAATCTTTTTCCCTTTATAAAGCTGTAGTATTCCGGGTCTGATCTTTGTTATGAAAGCCGTATGATTTAGATCTACACCGAAATCTCCTTCTACACCAGGAACGATTATGTGATCAAAATCATCTCGGATCTTTATTTTCGTAGGTTGAATTATTTCTAAATGCAATTTATTCATTTTCTATACTTATTTTTTCTTTTTTCTGGGACGAACATTCTTTACAAGAGATTCTGTTTTACTATGCCCGGTCATTGAAATACCTGAAGTGGTTTTTTTCTCTTCTTTAATTTTAATCGATCCTTTTTTGATTTTATTCGCTTTTTCTTCAGCTGATTCTATATTTCCAACATACAAAAAGGCTTGTTCTGGCCAGTTGTCACATTCACCGTTAATAATTTCTTTAAAGCCTTCAATAGTCTCTTTAAGCGGCACATATATTCCTGGTGTATTTAAAAATTCCTCTGCAACAAAGAACGGTTGAGAGAAGAATCTTTCTAATTTTCTGGCTCTATTTACAATCAATTTATCGTCTTCGGAAAGCTCATCCATACCAAGAATTGCAATGATGTCTTGCAGATCTTTATACTTCTGAATGATACGCTGGGTTTCTCTGGCTACAAAATAGTGATCTTCACCAATAATTTTAGGATCAAGAATTCGGCTGGTTGAATCAAGAGGGTTAACTGCAGGATAAATTCCCAATTCTACTATTCTTCTATCAAGAACGGTTGTAGCATCGAGGTGAGAAAAGGTGGTTGCTGGTGCCGGGTCAGTCAAGTCGTCTGCCGGCACATAAATAGCTTGAACGGAAGTAATAGAACCATCTTTCGTGGATGTAATTCTTTCTTGAAGTTCACCCATTTCCGTTGCCAGTGTAGGTTGATAACCAACTGCCGAAGGCATTCTTCCCAACAGTGCGGAAACTTCCGAACCTGCCTGTGTGAAACGGAAGATATTATCAATAAAAAGAAGTACGTCTTTTTTGGAAACATCTCGGAAATATTCTGCAATAGTAAGACCGGTTAAACCAACTCGCTGACGGGCTCCGGGAGGTTCATTCATTTGCCCGAAAATCATTGCGGTTTTATCAATAACACCCGATTCTTTCATTTCCAACCAAAGATCGTTTCCTTCACGAGTACGTTCACCCACACCAGAAAATACAGAAAAACCACCATGTTCTATAGCTATATTCCTGATAAGTTCCTGTATAAGAATTGTTTTCCCAACGCCTGCTCCACCGAAAAGCCCTATCTTTCCACCTCTGGAATATGGCTCAATAAGATCCACAACTTTGATCCCGGTTTCCAGAATTTCATCTTCTGTTGAAAGATTTTCAAAAACCGGTGCCTGGCGATGTATCGGGTATCTCTGTTCAGCTTCAATTGGTCCTTCGTTATCGATCGGTTCTCCTATAACATTGATAATTCTACCAAGCACTTTCTCACCAACAGGAACAGTGATCGGTTCGGTCGTATCTATCACTTTTTCATTTCGAACCAGACCATCAGTAGAATCCATGGCAACGGTACGAACCTTGTTTTCTCCCAGATGCATTTGTGCTTCCAAAACCAGGTCGGGATGCCCTTTCCTTATAATTTTAAGTGCATTATGAATTGCTGGTAATTGACCTTCCGGGAAGACAACATCAACTGTAGGTCCAATAACTTGAATAACTTTTCCTTCAACCATATTTACCTCTTATTATTTAACTCAATATTTTATTGTTGAATTGCTTCGGCTCCAGAAGCAATCTCGATGATTTCTTTGGTTATTACTGATTGGCGAGCTCTATTGTAAAATAAAGTAAGGTTATCGATCATATCGGCTGCATTATCTGTGGCAGAATCCATCGCTGTCATTCTGGCACCCTGTTCGGCAGCAGAAGATTCCAGCATTATTCTCCAGATATCTACATGAATATATTTTCTGCCTAGCTCTTCGATGATAGTATCTTCGTCTGGCTCATATAAAAAATCCAGTTTTGATATGTCTTCAGGTTCGATGGGAATGATCGGCAGTAATTGCTTTACTATTATATCCTGCTGTATTGCAGACTTAAATTCATTGTATAAAACATCTATTTTTATATACTCTTCCTGCAGATATAAATTTAGAATTTTCTCTGCCACATCTTTGGAGACCGAAAAATTCATTTCGTTAAATAAATTGATATAAGAATCAATGATATTTTTTGAGTGTGTTTTAAAAAAATCAAAACCCTTTTTTCCAATGCAAATAATATCTACATTAGAGTGCTTTTTAAAATACGATTGTGCTTTTCTTATTATTTGTGAATTGAATGATCCGCATAATCCTCTGTCTGAAGTTACTATAATAAGTGCTGTTTTTCCTTCTCCTGAAATATCTGTTAAGAGAGGATGTGAGGTAGTTGTATTTTTTAGTTTTAGTGTTTTTAACATATCGTTAATGTAATCTGCATAAGGTCTTGCCTGCAAGATGTTTTCCTGAGCTCGTCGCAACTTGGAAGCAGCTACCATTTTCATAGCATTGGTTATTTGCTTGGTGTTTTTAACGCTTTCAATTCGTAACTTAATTTCTTTCAAAGTTGCCATTTATTTTCCTTAAAATTTAGCCAGGATCTTTTCACAGATTTTCTTCATAGCATCTTTTGTTTCATCAGTAAGTTTATCTTTTGTAAGGGTTCCCATGAATTCTTTATATTCAGAATCCAGTGTGGAAAATAGCTCTTCTTCTACTTTTCGAATATCTTCTACTGGAGTTTTATCCAGGAAACCTTCATTTGCCATGAAGATAATAAATATCTGTTTTGCCACAGGAAGAGGTTGGTATTGTCCCTGTTTGAGTATTTCGACCAGCCTTTCACCCCTTAGAAGCTGTGCTTGTGTGGCTTTATCAAGCTCGGATCCGAACTTAGCAAAAGCTTCCAGTTCAGCATATTGAGCCAGATCCACACGTAACTGACCGATAACGTTTCTCATGGCTTTTATCTGAGCACTTCCGCCCACACGAGACACCGAAAGTCCGGCATTGATAGCAGGTCTTACTCCCGAATAAAATAAGCGACTGTTCAGGAATATCTGTCCGTCTGTAATAGAAATAACATTTGTAGGAATATAAGCTGTGAGGTCGTCAGCTTGTGTTTCAATGATCGGAAGAGCTGTTAAAGAACCGCCGCCCAGTTCTTCATTTAACTTGGAAGCTCTTTCTAAAAGACGCGAATGCAGATAAAAAACATCGCCGGGATAAGCTTCACGACCGGGAGGTCTTCTTAGAAGAAGTGATAATTCACGATAGGAAACAGCATGTTTGGAAAGGTCATCATAAATGATGAGTGCATGTTTGCCGATATCTCTGAAATATTCACCCATTGTACATCCAGCATAAGGTGCCAGATACTGCAGTGAAGCTGATTCGGAAGCAGATGCCATAACAATAATCGTATAATCCATCGCTCCGTGATATTCCAATGTTTTCACGATTTTTGCAACAGAAGATTTTTTCTGTCCAATCGCAACATAAATACAGATCACATCAGTATCTTTCTGGTTTATTATCGTGTCGATGGCAATAGCTGTTTTTCCTGTCTGTCTGTCACCAATAATAAGCTCCCTCTGCCCTCTGCCAATCGGTATCATAGAATCGATTGCTTTCAATCCTGTTTGCAGAGGTTCTTTTACGGGTTGCCTTTGTATGACACCCAGGGCTTTCCTTTCTATAGGTTTATACTCTTTAGCTTTGATCTCACCCCTGCCATCTATTGGTTGTCCAAGTGAATTCATCACACGTCCCAGCATTGCTTCACCTACCGGAACCTGAAGAATTTTCTTGGTTCTTTTGGCGATATCACCTTCTTTGATCTTCCTGGTTTCACCAAAAATAATGCAACCCACGTTATCTTCTTCCAGGTTCAAAGCCATGCCTACAACACCACCGGGAAATTCGACCATCTCACCCGCCATTACATTATCCATCCCATAAATCCGGGCAATTCCATCACCAACCTGTACTACTTTTCCAGTTTCAGCAATATCGATCTCAAAATTAAAATTGTTGATCTTATCTTTCAATATCGCACTTATTTCATCTGGTTGTATTTTCATACCGACCTCATTTATTTTTTAATTCTAATTAATCTAACTAAATTATTTTTGATTGATCCGTCTATTAATATGGAATTTGTTTGAGCTATAAATCCCCCGATAATTTCAGGATCGATTTCAATATCCAGCACCACATCCTTTTTTAGAATATCTTTTACCACTTCTACTATATCATTCAGGATATTATCGTTTTGTTCGTGCGCTATTTTCAGTGATACTTTGATCTGATCTCTACTATCGAGAATTCTTTCTTCCAAATCAATAAGAATATCCGGGATGATCGCAAATCTATGTTTTTTTATCAATATCCGGAAAAGATTTTCCCAGATATTTTTATTATTGAGTTTATCAGCCACGTTCAGGGCTAAATCTAACCGTTTCTTAAGAGGATATAAAAATGAATCAAAAGATTTTATCAAAGAAGTATCTTGAGAAAAAATTATTTTTAGAGAATTAATGTCTTCGTAAAGAGAGTCCAGCATTCCATCTTCTGTATTCAGAATTACTGCTTTGCTATAGCGTTGAGCAATAAGCTTATTTCTCACTTATCCTCTCTTTCTGTAAGCATTTTCTTTATCAGGTTCCTGTCGTTTTTATCATCCACCTTTTCAGAAAGGAACTTCGCAGAAAGATTCGTTACCATTTCAGTGAGTTCACCCTCGATCTCTTTCATTACTTTATCCTTTTCGTGAACCAGTTGTTCTTCTGTATCCTTCAGAATTTTCTTTTCCTGATCTTTGGCATTTTTCATAATAGCTACTGCCTGACTTTCAGCATCTCGTTTGGCTAATTTTTTCATTTTTCTAACGTCTTCTGCTGATGCTTTAAGTTCACTTTCTTTTTCCTGAACTAGTTTTTCAGCTTCCAGTTTGGAAGCTTCTGCATTATCCATGTCGGAAGCTATCTTTTTCTGACGCTCTATCAAAAATTTTTTAATGGGCTTATAAAGAA
>CBFDCX010000035.1:0-11871 GCA_965603415.1 uncultured bacterium | reverse complement strand
AAAGTGCTTGCTCCAGATCGGCTATCAAATCATCCGCATCTTCGATTCCTACCGAATAACGGACAAGATTATTGGTGATACCGGCGCTTTTTTTTCCTTACTCCGAAACTTTGGGATGAGTGATCGAAGCGGGATGTTGGATCAGAGTTTCCACTCCACCCAGTGAAACTGCCAGAGTAGCCAATTGTACGTTATTGATGAGAGTTTTTCCTGCTTTAAAATCACCCTTCACACCAAAACTCATCATAGAACCGAAACCATTCATTTGCTGTTTTGCTAGCTTGTGTTGTGGATGAGATTTTAGCCCCGGATACAATATCCATTCTATTTTCGGGTGAGCTTCCAGAAACTCAGCTATTTTCATAGCATTTTCCTGAGCTTTTTCGATACGAACAGCAAGAGTTTTGATTCCGCGATAAACCATGTATGCCTGATGCGGATCGATATTGGGTCCCATATTCGTCATCACGGGCTTTATTTTTCTGAACAAATCTTCTGTAGCCGTAACTATAATTCCACCAACGATATCAGCGTGCCCATTCAGGAATTTTGTGAGTGAATGGACCACAATATCTGCACCAAGATCAATGGGTTTTTGCAAATACGGACTCGAAAAAGTATTATCGACCGCCAATAAGATATTATTTTCCTTTGCGAGCTTGGAACAAGCTTATAAATCGGTAAGTTTAATTGTAGGATTTGCCGGAGTTTCTATGTATATCAATCTTGTATTTGGTTTGATCGCAACTTTAATATTTTCAATTTTTGTTGAATCTACAATGCTTGTTTCCACACCGAATTTCACAAACAGTGTTTCCAAAACCGTGCGGGAAGGTCCGTAAACTGCATCACTGCAGATTATATGTGCACCTTGCTCCAATATTGCCATATAAACCGTGGTTACCGCACCCATTCCAGAAGCTGTGGCAATTCCACCAAAACCGTTTTCCAAATCGGCAATACAGCTTTCCAAAGCATTTATAGTCGGGTTTCCCAGCCTGGTGTAAATGTATCCGTCAGATTTCCCCGAAAAACAATCGGCACCATGATCCGCATTATCAAAGGAAAAAATAGAGGTTTGGTAAATGGGAACCGACACGCTGTTAAATTCATCTTTTAAATGTCCCGAATGAATAAGTTTGGAATTAAATTTCAGATCTTTTGATTTCATTTTTTATCTCCGATAACTTTTTGAGCTATTTTATAAGATCGGTTTTTCTATCGAGAGGAATTTTGTAAATATGCCATAAGTTCGTCAAATAACTTGTTTTCTTAAATACAGCGAAGAGCGTTGAATGTTGCTGATTAATACAAATATGAAATGGTAGTTTTTAAGCCTTATTGATTTTTTACATATTTATCGAACCACTCAATCATTTCCTGCAAAACATGAAGCAAAGATTCTCTGGCATAATAACTATGATCTTCATTTGGTAAAATAACAAGCCGCGTGGTCGCTCCGTTTCCCTTCAGGGCTTGATACATTCTACGAGACTGCATAGGATAAGTTCCCGAATTTGGATCATCTTCACCATGAATTAGAAGAAGTGGTTCATCGATCTTATCGGCTTGAGCAAAAGGAGATATTTCAATGTAGAAATCCTTAGCCTGCCAGAAAGTACGTCTTTCTTTTTGGAAACCGAACGGTGTAAGGGTTCTATTGTAAGCACCTGTTTTAGCAACACCTGCTGCACATAAGTTACTGTAAGCAAGAATATTTGCCGCCATGAAAGCACCATAACTATGACCTGTAATTCCCACCTTTTCGGGATTGATTATCTTAAACTGATCAAGATGATTAATAGCTGCTTCCACACTGCTTACGGTTTGTTCGATAAATGATTCATTCACTGTTTCCGGATCACCTACGATAGGAATAGTAACGCCGTAAAAAACAGCATAACCTTGCAAAGCCAGGTATTTTGTGGACGCTCCACTGAAACGAACAAACCTGTTTGGTGATATATCGATCTGGCTGGCTGTAGTTTTATCTGTATGTTCCACAGGATAGGCACTGATGATGAGTGGAAGTCTTTTTCCTTCCTGATAAGAAGCAGGTAAATAAAGTGTTCCAGAAAGAGGAATGCCATCTTTTCTGGTATATGTAATAAGCTTTACTTTCAAGTCGGTAAGTTCAGGATAGGGATTTATGTTATCTGATATTTTTTTCCACTCTCCGGTTTTTAGATCGATCAAATAATAATTTGGGGGAATAGTTTTGCTTTCACTGCGAACAGCTATCTTATCCATTTTTTCCCCAACAAATCCTGATAATGTCTCATGAAAATCTTTTTTACAGCGAAATAGAATTACACTCTCTTTTGTTTTGAGATCGAATTTTGCCAGGTACGGAAAATTACCTTCTGGAGTGGCACCCTTGTTGTTTATAAAATATACAACATCACCGGATCTAACAAAAACCTGTTCCCCTCTTTCAGTTATTTTATGAACCAGATTTCCCGGATTTTCATATTTTTCCCTGATGCTCATCTCGAATAAAAGCTCAAGTTTTTCTGTGCCGATCTTGTAGAGCCAGGTCTTTTTCCACAACTTATCTCTATCGTATTCGGAGAAAATTATTTCAGCTTCTATTTCACTCCACTCAATATTGGAAAAACGATGTTCCAAACGAAATATTTCATGTGGTTCTTCTTTGAAAGGTTCAACTAACCTCATCACTTTATCGCGATGAGACACCTTGTTTTTGGGATCACCTTCATCAAGAGCTTCCACCCAGATAAGGGCAGCATCTTTTAGAGGTTGCCATTCGAAATCACGCGGTCCGATGTAAGTTCCACCGATTGGGACTTCATCCTGCAGAGGTCTTTGGAAAACTTTTTTCACAAGTTTACCATGACGATCCAGAATTTCAAATTTTACCGGAAAACGATAATATGGAACCTGATATGAATATGGCTGTTCAATGGTAGCAGTGAGAAAATATTGATTATCTGGAGATAACTCCACTTCTTTGTAAATTGCGGATTTCCTAATTTTTTTAATCTTTCCGGATTGTGTATTAAGAAGTATCAGTTGAGAAGTAAAATAATATTCAAAAAGTTTTTCATCGTGACTGTTTTTTAGCAGATGCTGATAAGTTCGCTCCGTGCTTTTCTTGCCCAAACTTTCTTCTATAATAGGACTATCCGGTACTAACGATTCTTGCGGTTCAGATCCTCTTTCTGGATGAATGGATTTTATAAGCAGTGTTTTATTATCATTCAGCCACCAGAATCCGTCATCTTCGATTACATCATTTATGAGAATATCCCTTATTTTTTTTGCTTTTCCCGAATCAACATCAATGATAAGCAATTCTATTCCCTTTTCAGTTTCGCAGGAAGCAGCAATCTTTTTATTATCAAAAGAGAATTTGAAAGTTCGGATCTTTATGTTATCCGGTAGTTGAATAGGAATAATATCTCCGGTTTCAAAATTACGAATCTTCAGAGAAATAATTGGATATTTTTTAGAAGGAGCATTCAGGTTTTTTACAATATCTTTGCCGGCTAACTTCACAGATGGCAGCGAGATCTCTTCCAGTGTTTTGTATCTCTGGTAAGTGTACTCTATACCAATTTCACCGAATGGAACAAATTTGATAACAGGAAAGGGTTCGGTATCGAATATCTTGGTTATTTTTTCGGATGGCAGCTTGTAGCCGCTTTCTGCATTTATATTCATCATGATCATATTCCAGATAAAAAGTATTATTACAATTTTTTTCAAATCTATTTCTCCTCATTTTCTTTTCTCAACTTCTTCCACCAATTCAGTCTTTTTAAAGAAAATCCAAAATATAACATTTATCTACTATTCAACAGGAATTCTTTTGATCATAAAAAATTTTTTATTTTCTGATAAAGCTTCTTTCCAATGACTATTTCCAATAAACACACCGGAATTATTCAATTCAAAATCGGTATAAGGGTTACTGGATGAATAGATTTCATAATTATAATCCGCTTCATCTTCCCACTGTAAATGGATGAAACTACCTTCAATAAAGATGTTAACATTTCGGGAATTAATAAATTCAGGTTTTAAACAAATATCGAGTTCTGTAACAAAATTTTCACTGACGATGACATTGCTTTTAATAATATTTGCATATTGATCTTTATGAAAAGTAAAAGTGTAATTTCCTGGTAAAAGAAGCCGATAAAACCTACCGAAAGTGCTATCACTTCGAACTGGTTCAACACTCGTCATTCCGCTTGCACTATCGATCTCTGTTACATAAATTTCAGCAATAAGCGGTTCATTATTTTCATCTGTGATCAACCCGGTTACAATAGAATGGTTTACTCTATCCAGCATTATAAGAGCAGCTTGCAGGTTATCCTGGCAAATTTGATCGACCTGACTTTCCTGTGGGATATATGTGGTTGCCAATTCAATTGTAAATGAGAAAATCCTTTGTTCAGCATAACCCCAATCGCCCATTGTTCCCTGGCAGGTGTAACCGAAATCAACTGCCTGCATTGGTGTGTAATATCCACCACCACTGATGCGGGGAATAGTTGCAGCCATATTAATTGCAAGTTCATCCATAATTTCATGGTCATAGGAACATACTCCGGATAGATGACCAAGAGGATATAAAACATATTGACCATAAGAATGATATGTTATTCCAGCAAAGAATTTATGAGTGTAGATCAAATCTCTGGCAAATACAGATTCTTGTTCTGACCATTCATAAGGACCGTGATATAAATTTGAATTAGGATCATTAGAAGTTCCGTTCTCTCCCCAGACATAACCAAAATTACGGTTCAAATCAACTCCATCTGCTGTGCTGTAATCAGGTATTCCATTTGCATTGTTATCTCGCATATTTTTGCGATGCATCGTATGCCAACCTTCAGTTACGAGTTTATGTCCATCAGGATTCATTAGGGGAATGAACCAGATCTGAGTACTATCTATCCAGGCTGTTACACTGTCAATAATTCCATAATTAGAAACAAGGTAGTTTAAAATATACATATCAACTTCCAGACTGATAGGTTCTCTTGCATGAATTTCTGCAGCAAAGAAGATATTTGGTTCGTCTTCGTTCACCTCAGGATTATCAGAAAGTTTAAGACACCAGACTTCAAACTGAAAATCGGAATAATCATCATCTCCAGCTAAATAATAATCGTAACAGGTTGAATTTCCCAAAGAGGTTAATTGAGTTATATCTGAATGAGTCAATGCGATTAGTTGTAATTCGGTTGTTACATCTTCGTAATTCCTATAACCTGCAATATCTCGAAGTCGCTCCTCTTCTGTGGAAAAAATTTCAAAATTATATCGATTGTGTTGTAGATAAACTAATTGCTTTTCATTAATGATGATATCGAGTAGTTCTTTCTTCTGGAAAATGATGATCTCTATATTTTGTTCTTTAACCCATTTTAAAATCTGATTATCCGGATTTTTTATAGAAACCAAAATTTCTTCTGCTGATAATGAAATTACAGAAAAAAATATTAAGAATAAAATTAAATATTTCATATTTTCTCTTTCTCTTTCAATTTCTTCCACCAATCCATTCTTTTCTTTATCTCTTTTTCAAAACCGAATTTGGAAGGTTTATAATATACTTTTTCACCCATCTTTTCAGGAAAATAATTCTGGTAACTGTAGGCATTTTCATATTGATGGTCATATTCGTAACCTTTGCCGTGATTGAGATCTTTCATTAATTTAGTAGGTGCATTGCGAATATGAAGCGGAACACCCAGATGGCTGGTTTTCTGTGCATCTGCAGCAGCTTTTTTATAAGCAGAATACAGCGAGTTGCTCTTTGGTGCGGTGGCCAGATAGACCACAAGTTGTGCCAGCGCAACGTTTGCTTCCGGCATTCCTAAAAAATGAACAGTATCTTTTACAGCAATTGCTTGCACCAGAGCATTTGGGTCAGCAAGCCCTACATCTTCGGAAGCAAACCGCACCAAACGACGAGCTACATACATCGGGTTTTCTCCGGCTTCCAGCATACGTGCCAGCCAGTACAATCCAGCCTGCGGATCGCTGCCGCGTAAAGATTTATGCAAAGCTGAAATCACATTATAATGTTTTTCGCGATCTTTATCGTAAAACATCGCTTTCCTGCTGAGGATCTTCGAGATAAACGTCACATTAATTTTCTGTCCTTCTTTTGTATTTTTTATGATGCTATCCAGATAATTCAAAGCTTTCCTTGCATCTCCGCTGCTTAGCTCTGCTATAAAGGGAAGGCATTTTTCTTCAAATTCAAATTTAATTTCTGTTACTTCCAAAGCCCTGTTTATGATACTTATAATATCTTCATCGGAAAGCTGTTGCAATATAAAAACATTACAACGGGAAAGAAGAGGCAGGATTACTTCAAAGGAAGGATTTTCGGTAGTTGCACCTATCAGGATGACTGCACCGGATTCTATATAATGCAAAAAAGCATCCTGCTGAGATTTGTTGAAACGGTGAATCTCGTCGATAAAAAGAATAGTACTCTTGTTCTTTTCTTTAAGATTATATTCTGCTTCTTTCATCACGGCCTTCACATCTTTAATGCTGGAAAGAACAGCACTGAAAGATAGAAACCGGTTGGAAGTTTTCTTTTCGATAAGTCGTGCAATAGTAGTTTTACCCGTACCGGGAGGACCCCAGAGTATAAAAGAACTGTAATTATTATTTTCTATCATATTCCATAATTGAGAACCTTTTTCCAGCAATTTGTTTTGACCCATTATCTCTTCAATGGATTGCGGACGGATCTTTTCTGCTAATGGGATATTGGTCGGTTTTTTCCCTTTATTGAACATAGAAATCTGATCGGACATATCTTCCTCGAAAAATTTATTTTCTATCATTCTATATACAAAAAATGATAACACTGAAAATTACTGTTGGAAATTATCTGTCAAATGAAATGAGATATCCAAGCATTGATCTTCATTTCTTTTTTGTCGACAAAAGAAACGAAGCAAAGAAAAACTCCCGACGAATATAAATTACTAAAATTGACAAACGCAACTAAAAAATCTAAACTCATTATTTTCTAAGTGGAATCTATGAAAGAAATTAGAAAATCACTCGAACAGAAGATTTTTCTTAACGCTTGCTTATCGCCAATTTTTTTTACGCAATTTATATTATGCCGGTTAAATAATAAATCTACTCTTCAATTAGAATGATAATCCTTCGGAACTGTTAAATGTAATGCTTCCATTTGATGTATGAGAATAAATTTGATGACCGCCATTACCAATACTTCCGGAGAGACGTGAACGGCTGAGCTGGTTTGTATTAAGATTCACATCATTTTTTATATTTATCGAACTATTAGAAGTAGATGCCTCGATATCCGCATCCAGCGAGGTACCCAGGTATAAAGTTATAGAACCATTACTGGAGGTAACATCCAGATCGTTCATCAACTTGTTTAATTCTGCTTTAATGGTACCATTTGAAGTGTGAATTCCCAGGATAGTTCCAATATTGAACATCTTTATACTGGCATTGCTGGTGGATGCTTCTCCGTAACCATCCACATTACGAATATCGATACTGCCATTGCTGCTTTGAGCCGTTACCGATCCTTCCAGACCATCTACTTGAATCGAACCATTGCTTGTTTGTGCTTCTACTTCACCTTTGGAATTGAATAATTTTATACTACCATTGGATGTAACCAATTTATGAACGATTCCAACTTTCTCGATCTTGATACTGCCGTTCGAACTTCTTATAAATTTCAGTTCAACATTTTGGGGAACTTTAAGCTCGTAACTTACAGATACTTTAGGCTTTTTCTTCAGATGGATGGTTTCGATTTTCAATCCGTCCTTTTCAGTTACTTTAATCTCTACTTTTTTAAGTTCATCTTCTTTTTTTGAGGTTCTTTTTACAGCGATCATTTCTACCTGTTGTTTATCCCATCCTGTAATGATAACAGAACCGTTGATATTGCTGAGTTCAATTTTCTCACCAGCTTTAATATCGAAATTATTCTGGATTTTTTCTTCCTTATGAAGGATTCCAAATAGAAGGACACCACAAGACAAAAATGCGAGAGAAATTGATAATATTTTCATGTTTCCTCCTGAAACTCTTTACAGGATATAGTTGCAAGAGAAATTCCAAATAAATTAAAGCAACTTATCTTTTTGAAAAATAAGAAAATAGGGTTTTTACTCGGACTCTGATCAGGATAGAGTTTTTATCCAAATGATAATGGGAATATCGGGCTATTATCAAATTTATAAATTACATACCTGTGATTACATTCAAAGCTTCAGGAAGAAGTTCAATTTTAAAATGCAGTGGATTTTTCAATGTTGGCAGCTCTCCATCAATATAAAAGGGCAGGGGTGTTTTGGTAATTACTTCGATAGTTCTGCTCTGTTTGAGATCTACTTCCGGTTCTTTTAAATGCTTACCTTTTATAGCAGAAGGAAGCAACAATAATACCCTTCTACGTGATATTTTTCCTATAAAACAGATATCCAGGAAACCATCATTTATTATAGCTTCCGGGGTTAAAAGAAAACCACCTCCTGTATATTTTCCATTACCAATGGCAATAAGCAGGAAAGGTGAATTATAAGTATAGTTATCCAGTTTCACTTGAGCTTCAAACGGTTTTAAAGCAACCAAAGCCCTTATTACAGCAAGAAGGTATCTCGGTAGACCGTTCAGATGTTTTATCTTATTCGAAATCCGGGCAGCTCTGGCATCGAATCCTATACCCAGAGCATTAACAAAATAAAAATCTTCCAATTTGCCGACATCTATTTTTATGGTTTTATACCTCAGAAGCGTTTCAATTGCTTTGTTCAGATGGTTGGATATATTGAAACTGTGAGAAAAATCATTTCCACCGCCTTCCGGAATGATACCCAAAATTGCTTCTTTATTTTTGCCTGTTTTCATGATGCCGGTTACCACTTCATTTATGGTCCCGTCACCACCCACCGCAACAATATCTTTAAACCCATTATTTATGGCATCAGTGGCTAATTTGGTGGCATGTAAAGGAGCTCTTGTAACTTCCAATTCAAAGTCGATGTGATGTTTGTTTATTGCAGTTATAAGATTACTTAACTTATTTCCGGTTCTACCTCTACCGGCAATTGCATTAACAATAAAGAACCATTTTTTATTCATACTATTTCCTATTTTGCCTCTTCCACTCCGGCTGCTGCCGGAGCGCCTTCTCCAGTGGAGAAGGATTAGCTCTTTACATCCTCACACATTATTCTCCCTCTCCTTTGGGGATGGTTTGGAGAGGGGCATCATTAATTTCCTTTTTCAATTTTATTAAAACTTTGTTCAAGTTATTCAAAATCTCTTCATTCTTATACCGAACGACCTTATATCCCAAATTAACGAGAATATCTTCTCTTATAATATCATGATCTTTCTGATAGTCATGAATCTTACCGTCAATTTCAATGATTATTTTATTATTTAAACATAAAAAATCAGCAACAAAAAAGTGCTTTTTGTTATCATATTCAAAGATAATCGGTTCTTGCCTTTTAAATTTCAATCCCATGAATTTATGTGCACGTAGTTTTTGCCACAATTCTTTCTCTGCAAGAGTAGATTTTTTTCGTAATTCTCTGACAATTTCTGTTATTTTCGACATTTACCCCATCCGTCTTCGAAGGATTTTGGCATTACATTCTCTTCCTTCTTGATTCCAATTTCTTGAGAATAAATACAAACTCGCCTTTGGGAAGCTCTTCTGTCATTTGTGATAGCTCTTCTAAATTACCCCAGAATATTTTTTCCTGTGGTTGTGTAAGTTTATAGGCGATCACAGCCTGCCTCTGTGTTCCTAAAATTCTGACCATATCTCGTAGGATTGGTTTCAGACGATATGGTGTTTCCAGTAGAATTACGTTCAAATGTGTCGGAATCTTCTTAATGGCTTCCAACCGCTTTTCTCTGTTTGCTGGAAGAAATCCATAATATAGAAATTTATCTGCAGCTAGACCGGCAACCATCAGGGTAGCCATAATAGAAGAAGCACCGGGAACCGGTATAACCTGGATCCCGTTTTGGTGGCATTGCCATACCAGGTTATTGCCGGGATCAGCAAAAAGTGGTGTGCCCGCATCACTGATAAGAGCAGCAGATTTGCCTTCCATAAGTAGTATTTGTAGAATACGATGAGATTGCTCCTTTTCGTTGTGTTCGTTCAGAAGTTCCAGTGGCTTTGTTATATTATATTTTTTTAGTGTCCTGCTGCCAGCTTTGTATTCTTCGCAGATCACAAAATCCACTTCTTTCAGGATCTGCAAAGCTCTTAGAGTTATATCATCCGGGTTGCCGATAGGAATGGCAACCACGAATAACTTACTTTTTAATGACATAAATAATCTCACCGCGATAGTTCTTGCGGATATAAAAATAAAGACCCACGAGAATTAACAAAACTGTAATTATTAGACCTATCAGACTGAATTTCAAGCTGAGTGCATAAACTGCAGATTCAAATTTCATTTCAAGAATATGTTCACCCTTGGGAATTATCACTCCCCGCAGAATGTAATTTGTTGCATATATCTCTGTTTCTTTGTCATCCAAATAAGCTTTCCAACCTGCCGGATAATATATCTCGCTCACAGTAAGGAAAGAGGTTGTATCGGTCTTCACATCGAATTTCAATTTATGAAGACCGAATTCTATCAGATTTGCTTCAGCTAGGGTGGGTTCGTAAATTTCTCCAATATTTTTTTCTACAATTGCCGATAGTGCCGGGTTGAATTCCTGCTGATTGAGTCGTTTCCAGATGTCTTTTTTCTGCGGGATCAGTTCAACCTTTTCTACGAACCAGGCACGCGGCAAGTAGGTGGTATTTTTGTAAACAGTCTGTTTTTGTTTTCTATCAAAAAAAGCATATTCCAGGTTTTCAAGAGGTAGTTTTTCAGGATAGAGAACATACTTTGTGTTCAGCATATTCACAATATTCCAGTTAATGGGAATGCGATTCTGAAATTCATAGTTCAAACAATTCTCGATGACCTCCTGGTAACGCTTTAATTTTGCACCGTGATATCCACCAATAGTTTGATGATAATATGCCCAGCGGTTCTGTCCGAATTCACGCCCCAGCGGGTAAACACGGAAACATTCCTTATCTTTTAACAGGAAATCATCTGCTAAAGTTTTTTTGTAATGTTTTTCAATTCTATTTTGTGGAGTAATTTCCTGCAGGAAGCGGTTGTCGATCAATAATAGATCTATAATTACAATAACGGCAATTAAGAGCAGGAAAGGATATTTTCCAATTTTCCCTCTACCCAGAAGCATTATCAAACCTAAGCTTAATAACAGAATGATACCTGTCAAAATGCCGTCGTTAAACATTTTTTCTGCACGGAGAGATTTTAACTGGCGCATTTGAGCAGCGCTGTATTTAGCTGTTTCTCCCACCTTGGAAAGTCCCAGACTTTCAAAAGTCCCGCTCAAGATTATAAATAGAACAAAAAGAATAACTGCTCCGATCAGTACTCTCTTGATCAGTACGAAAAAATTTGTATCGTTATTTTTTAATTTTTCCAGCACGGTTTTTAAACCATATCCTGCCAGAATTACAAAGGAGAACTGAACGAGGATTAATATCATAGCCGGTACACGGAACTTATTAAAACCAGGCAGGTAATTTAACAGCAGATTGGAAAAGAAAGGCAGATGCCTTCCAAAAGAGATGAATAAAGCAGCAATAGAAATAACTGTAAGAACTTTTACCATACGTAACTTGTTGAAGAAAACAGCTAACAATGCAAAAAGAAATATCACCACACCCATATACATGGAAGTTTGTGTAAATGGCATCCATCCCCAGTAATAGGGAGAAACTCCACCGAAGAAACTGGGATTGACAAA
>CBFDCX010000034.1:0-11944 GCA_965603415.1 uncultured bacterium | reverse complement strand
CCGGCTATTATCACATCATCAGATTTTACATTGGCTGAAAAACTATCATCGAAACCTTTAAAAAGATGCGGCATTATTGCTGCAGGATCGGAGCTGAGAACCTGATAAGTAAGATTCCCCGCAAACATTTGATCTGTATTCAGATTATCCACATCTGCATAATTCCAGGTCCCGGCTTCTTGCCTGTTATCATCAGCTTGAATGTCCACTGTTGTGCTTTGTGCTTTTGGATATGGATATTTATCTGCAAAAGCTTTGCCACGCGGATCGGTGATCTCACCTTCTATTGCACTCATAGCAACGCAGGCAGGAGAAGCCAGGAAAATCTTGGCTTCTTTGTTTCCCATGCGGCTTTTAAAATTGCGGTTAGCTGTGGAAATAACTGTGTATCCGTCAGCAGGAATTCCCTGTCCGGTTCCCAGACATGGTCCGCATGAAACTGCCAGCACGCTGGCGCCTGCGTTCATGAGTTTTGTTGTCAATCCTTCTTCTATCATTTGCAGGTATATTTCTTTGGAAGCAGGAATTACCAGAAGTTGGAAGCCTTCGGCAACTTTTTTCCCATCCAGAATTTCAGCAGCAATGCGGATGTCTTCCAAGCGGCCATTTGTGCATGTTCCAATAAGCCCCTGATTCAGTTTTATTCCCTGCACTTCGGAAACAGCTTTTACATTATCTACGTGATGCGGTGCTGCTACCAGCGGGAAAATCTCATCTAGATTGATTTCGATCTCTCTTTCATAAACTGCTTCTTCATCTGCCCAGACGCCATTCTCGATCTTCTCCCCGAGGAAATCTTCCAGAACTTCATCAGGTGTGAAAACTGCATTTTTGGCTCCCATCTCAGATGCCAGATTGGTAAGAGTCATTCTCTGTGCCATGGAAAGGGTTTTCACTCCCTCACCATGATATTCGATGCTCATGTAATTTGCTCCGGCAGAACCGATCATTCCAATTATCCACAACGAAATATCTTTAGCATAAACTCCATCATGTAATTTTCCATTTAAAGTTACTTTCATTGTTTCGGGAACGCGGAACCAGGTTTCACCCCGTTTCCAGATTCCTGCTGATTCAGTTCTGTCAATTCCTGCTGCCAACGCATTAAAAGCTCCCGCTGTGCAAGTGTGGCTGTCACTTCCCACGATTATCATTCCCGGTTTTGCGTGGTAGCTCATAACCTGATGACAGATACCATCACCAACATCGTGGAATTTTGTAACTCCCTGCTCTTTTACAAAATCACGAATTACCTGATATTGATTTGCCAGTTTAGCATTTGTCGGTGGAGCATTATGATCTAAAACAACCAGAAGCTGATTTGCATCAAAAACTTTCATTCCTCCCATTTTGTTGAACGTATTCTTTATACTTGCTGTGTTATCATGTGTAAGAACTATATCTGGTTTGCGAAAAACGATGGCACCTTTGGGTGCATTTAATATTTTTTCAACGAATGTTTTACCCATAATTATCTCCTTTGGAAATTTCAAATTATTTCAAAAGTCCGTCTTTCTTGTAAATCTCCATTTGGACACTTGAGAATTTATCAATCTCAACAGATTTGTTGTTTTCCATATTGGTAAGAATTCCTTTTTCGAAATTAACTTTGACCTTGTTTCTTTGTTTTAAATCAAGCTTGGAAATATTTTTGTAAGTAAGAATCGGAAAAGCTGCGTTGATAGCATTTCGTTCGTAAATTGCACCGAACGATTTTGCCAGAATTGCCTGAATTCCCAGAGATTTGAAACAATCCACTGCTTGCTGACGTGAACTTCCTGCACCAAAATTTTTGGCAGTAATAATTATATCTTCTGCTTCAGCTTTTTTCGCAAAATCCTTCCAGTCTTCCAGGTTATCGAAAGTATATTGTCCCATCTCGGCAATGTCCGTGATCGTGAGATAGCGATTGTGAAAGATCATATCGGTATCGATGTCATCATTATCAATAATCCAAACTTTTCCCTCAATCACAACAGGTTTTTTCCCAACTTTTTCTTTTGGGGAAACTGACGATTTCTCAAATTCTCCGGTTGCTTTAAATTCTGCAGGTTTTTCAGGAATTTTATCTGGAGTTGTAATGTATCCTGCAACCGCTGATGCGGCAACTTCCGCTGGAGAACCCAGATAAACTTTTCCTTTCCCCTGTTTTCCTGCAAAGTTTCTATTCCCCGTGCTTATCGTAATTTCCCCGGGTCCGTTCTGTCCGATCTGTCCGGCAGCACATCCTGCACATCCGGCATTTCCAACCAAAGCTCCCGCTTTTTTGAAAATATCTATTAATCCCTCTTTCAAACATTTATTCCAGATTTCATCAGTTGCCGGAACTATTTTCAAAACAACTCCGGGAGCTGTTTTCCTGTCTTTCAGGATTTTTGCTGCTTCCCGCATATCCTCGATTCTACCATTTGTACAACTTCCAATAAAAGCAGAGTCGATCTTTGTTTCCGAAACTTCATTTAT
Source organism: uncultured bacterium (assembly GCA_965603415.1). Classification (GTDB taxonomy): domain Bacteria; phylum Cloacimonadota; class Cloacimonadia; order Cloacimonadales; family TCS61; genus JACNIV01. The sequence continues at coordinate 9,481 of CBFDCX010000034.1, read as the reverse complement.
ATCCACAGAATCATCGGGATGTCCGGGGCGCGAAACCATTGGAATGAAACTGCTGAAATCCATTTCGTATTCCTGGAAATATTTTGCATCTTTATCAGTTTCGATCTTCTCAATTTTCTTTCCAGAACGGTCTTCGCAATACTTGTAAATCTCATCTGAAGGTGGGATCAAAATGATTATCGCTCCCATTTCCGTCGCCATCGACGAAACTGTGATCCTTTCATCGAGAGTCAGTTTTTCCACTTCTTCGCCATAAAGTTCTACAGAACATCCCAGAAGTTTATTTGCTCCGAATTTATGAAGAAGATTTAAAACAATATCTTTTGCGTATATATTTTCGGGACGTTTTCCTTTCAAAGTTAGCTTCACTGATTTGGGAACTTTGAACCAGCTTTTTCCGTTTGCCCAGGCAGCAGCAATATCCTGATCTCCCATTCCCTGTCCAAAAGCGCCGATCGCTCCTAAAATATTGGCGTGGGAATCTGTGGAAATAATCGTGCTTCCCGGTAATGCCAGACCTTTTTCAATGACGAGATGCGTTCCGATTCCAGCATTTACATCATAAATTTTAATTCCTTTTTCCCGGGCAAACATCCTGCAATATTGTTGATTTGCAGCGTATTTTTGATCGGAACCTGTAGGGTTGCAATCGAATGTAAAAAATGTTTTGGAAACATTGTCGAGTTCCAATCCGTTATTAATGAGATTTTTTACTACGTTTGCACCACCGAAATCTCGTGCAGCACGAACATCGATTTCGATATCTATTATCTCACCCGGTTTTACAACTTCATTATCAGAATGATTTGCCAGGATCTTTTCTATTAGTGTTAAACCCACAATTTACTCCTTTGATATGTAACTCGACCTATAAGGTCGATAATTGCAGCGATCAAACTGAATGCTTTACATTACACTTTCAGTCTTTCTTTAAACGGCAGAAAGGTCATGAAATCTGCATGGTGAACAATGTATGCTTCGGTGGTTCTTTTCACCAGATCACCTTCTCCGGCGTGAGTTGCAATGATGTGACAAACCTCAGGTGGACATCCGCATTCTTCGGCAATTGAAACCCCGCTGAATGGATGGCGAAGATATTTGCCATAAGTTCCCTGCACTGCTTTTCCGTTTTCATCCAGAATATATTCCAAAAGTTTTCCTACATCTGCCAGAATAGCACCGGCGATGAGAACATCCATATTCACAGGAAGTTCACCATGATAGAATTCATTGCATTTTTCTCCTGCTGCTTTGGCAATGTGAACCACACTTCTTTTATGGTCCATAAAAGTAACTTTCAGATCCGGTCCACAAAGTAATGTAAACGGAATTTTCTGCAGGTCTTCCCCGGTAAGAACACTTCTCTTCAGAGCAAGTTCCCAGGTCTTGGTAACTTTTGATCGTAAATTATCATCTTTGATCCAATCTAATTCAGGCCATAATTCTTTTATATTCATGTTATCTCCCTTTTATTCACCCCAGAGCTCACAGAGAGCACGGAGGTTTTGTTCAGGTTTCTTACAATTCCGCAATAATTGCATCTGTCATTTCAGTGGTAGAAGCTGCACTTTGCTGAAGAACTTCCTGTGAACCTTTTAATTTCAGCATATCATAAGCTTGTACTTTCCCTTCTTCTAGAATTTTCGCGATTGCATTTCTGATTTTTTTTGCCTTCTCGATTTCACCAATATGATCGAGCATCATACAGGCAGAAAGTATCATTGCGATTGGATTAACAATTGATGGTTTAAGTTTTTCATATTTAGGAGCAGAACCGTGAGTCGGTTCAAATATAGCTACTTCTTCACCGATATTTGCACTACAGGCAAATCCCAGTCCGCCAACCAGTCCGGCAAAACCATCGGAAACGATATCTCCGAACATATTTCCGGCAATGATAATTCCATAAGTTTCCGGGTTTTTTGTAAGCCACATCATTTGAGCATCAATGTTCGTGTAATCGAACCAAATGTCTTTATATTCTTTTTCCATTTCCCGACAAATTGCCAACAGCATTCCGGAAGTTTCGCGGATCACATTCGGTTTTTCGCAAAGTGTTACTCTTTTATATCCGAATTTCTTGGCATATTCAAAAGCAGCTAGACAGATCCGTTCTGAATATTTTTTAGTGAAGATACGAGTTGAAACTGCTAAATCTTTTTTATCTGCCCAACCGAAATTTTTCTCAAACTTCTGATGAGTCATCAAAGCATCATAAACCTGATCAGGTGGATCTGTCCATTCCACTCCGCCGTACAGTCCTTCAGTATTTTGACGGAAAACAACCACATCGACTTCAGGTTCTTCGATAGTATCACCTTTCCCTTTCCTGATGAAATTAAGAGGATTTCCCTTAAAAGTTTTACATGGACGCTGGCAAATATCCAGCTTGAAATGCTGACGTAAACCCACGATAGGACTGTAATAAACATATCCCATTCCTTCAAGTTTCGGATCGAGTTCTTTGGCAGCTTCGCTTTTTGGTTTGGAAGTTATCGCTCCGAATAAACTGATCTTGTGTTCTTCCAAAAGGTCTAAAGTCCTCTGTGGAAGCGGATTTCCTTCTTTGCACCAGAATTCCCAACCGATATCTGCATGAACATATTCGGCTTCAAAACCGACTGCATCCAATACTCGAATAGCTTGCTTTAAAACGGTTTTTCCTATTCCGTCACCCGGCATTGTTACGATCGTTCTTTTGTTCATTAACTTCTCCTGTTTTTTTATTCGATTTTATTTTAATAATATCATTTTTCTTATTGCAACATTTCTCCCATTAATTCTCAATTTATAAAAGTAGATTCCTGATGAAACCGGTTGTTTGTTGTCGTCAGTGCCGTTCCAAGAAGTTGAATATTGTCTACTCCCTCGTCCTTCGATAAACTCAGGATGACACAAGCTCGGGGAAAGAGTTTTGATTTTTTGCCCCTTCAGATTATAGATTATCAACTCGGCGTCTTCGGTGTTTTCAGTGTTTAATGAAAATCTGATCGTTGTTTCGGGATTGAAGGGATTGGGGTAGTTGGTTAACTGGTAATTGGTAATTGGTAATTTGTTATTTTCTGTGCTACTGATGCCATTATTAAAATATACAAACATCGAATCAGCAGTTGAATTCAAAGACGCATCTCTTGCAGTAACTTTGAAATAATAATCATCATCTGGGAAATCGGCAGAATTAAATATTTCGTCCGCATCTTCTTCTGTGATCAGTGAATCTCCATTTGAATTGGTAATAATGTGATAATATTCCCGGTCATCATAATTTCCAATGGAAAAGCAGGTTGCATCGCGGGAATAGATTGTGTAAAGAACGATATCAGTCCAATAATTGGAAAAATAGGTATCGATCGGCATATCAAAAGCAAAAGAGAATTGCTGGTAAACTGTGGAATCGGGATTTTCTGCAGGATGAAGCGAGAAACTGATATCCCATACATCTATCCGCCAATCTGAATTTTCAATATCGTGACATTTGGCGATAATATCAAATTCACCGGAAAGATCAGTTGGATCGAGGTAAGTTCCACTATGCGTTCTGAATGCAAAAATATCCTCATTTATAGCATTCTCAAAAGTAGGTGGAATCGTATCCTGAATATTAGTTACATCGATATGCGGATTATCGATAGTCCACCAATTCCCAAACCATTGCGTTCCTTCATCTTGTAGTCTGGCAAAATGGATATGAATGAAATCATACCAGCCCCAGGGATAAAGCGTTCCCAGAAAATCTCCGGCAGAAACGCTATCTCCAACTGTATGAATGATCGAATCTTCATTCAGATGAGCATAAAGATAACCTTCTGTTTCTGTGGAAACATCTTCGTTGGCAATTGCTACCCGCCAATACGGATCACCACCGGTAGTAAGAACAGCTTTCACAAATCCATCGTGAACTGCATAAACTTCCTGATAATCCTCTCCCAGAAAATCAACGCCGGGATGAAGATAGGGTGAAGTTCCATATTGCTGAATTTCTCCATAACTATTTCCAACAGGAAAGGGATAATTCGGTGCGCCGTAAATGAGAGGAGCAAGTATCGGTTCGTGAGTTCTGTTTAAATTCCAATGAAGAATTTTATCATCCAGTTTTTCGATATTTATAAGATCACTTGTTCTATACAGGTTGAAATATATCTCTTCATTTTCTCTGATCTTTTCAACAAAATAAAGCGAGTTATCAATGACTTCAGCATCAAAGAAATTTCCCGGAAAGTTTAATTTTTCTTTTAAATCATCCTCGATTGAAAAAACTTTCTTTGGAGTAAATATTAAAGGTTCATCCTGGAAGAAAAGGATTTTATGTGAAAATTCAGGAAGATCGTATTTTATATTCTTGTAATGAATTACTCCATTTTCATCTGCAAATATTGGAATGCCTGTATCGTCGATATCGAATACTACAGAAGCTAGGTATTTTGTCTGATTAAATGAGATGTTGTCTAAAACAATCAGGTTTTTGCTTTCGAAGAAGGCAGTATATTTTCCATTTTTGGAGGTTGTAAGATTTATCACTTTTGGGAAGGTTTTTTCAAATTTTAGATTCCCCTTTTTGTTATAAACCCTAAGCCAAGTGGGAACGTTTTCTTCAATTGTAATTAGAGTCAAATAACCCTTCTCTATCTCAAATAGTGAATTTCCGATCAGAGTGTTTCCGTCAATATCGATGTAGTATTCGCTATTTCTAATGTAATATTCCGCTAAAGATTGCGATTCAGATTTATCGATGTGACCGTATTCGTTCAGGATCACGTTTGCAAAAAGAATGGAGTTACAAAGAACCAGAAAAACCAATAACATTTTTTTCATTTTTCTCTTTCCTCTTCAACCATTGCGCCCGTTCTCCGTAGCACTGCGAAGGACGAGAAGGTTTCCCTTTCGTGTTCCTTTTGTGGCTAATTATTCCTTAACCTGCTTCACCACATCGATCACAGTTCCATCCACCCAGTTGATAGCAGCGATAATTTTTTCTTCGAACTCTGCAGCTTTTGGTTTACCGCAAATTCTTTCTGCTTCTTCCTTCAATTCATAAATAGTTTTTATCGGAAGTTTGGAATTCTTCATTTTATCTATCAGGTCTTTCCGAAGCGGATTAATAGCAATTCCGCGTTCAGTTACAATGATGTCAATCAGTTCTCCCGGTCCGCAGATCGTGGTTACTTCGTCACGAATAACCGGAATTCTATCTCTGAATAAAGGAATAGGAAGGATCACGTTTTTTCCAAATAAGCAATTCTGCCAGCCACCGATACCATGTAGCAGATATCCATCGGAATGAGTTACAACATTGGCATTGAAATTCACATCAACTTCAGTAGCACCTAAAATTACAATATCTAATATACCTGCAAAATTTCCCTTTCCATGATAATTGTAACTTGTAAACGGACTTGTGTTTACGTGTCTTGGATTATCTCTCATGGAGCAAACACCATCGAGGTCAAATGTCTGTCCGTCTAGAATATATTCCACCAAACCTTCTTCCAGCATATCGACCAGGTATTTATTACTTCCACCTCTGGCAAATCTTGCTTTGATTCCTTTCTTACGCATGATCTCACCAAAGAAGACACCAATGGAAAGAGCGGTTCCTCCAGCTCCGGCCTGGAAGGAAAATCCATCTTTAATAAGACCAGCTTCATCACAAAATTTTGCTGTCATTTCCGCAATAAGAAGTCTATCGGGACTTTTAGTGATTTGCGTGGTTCCCGAAACAATCTTTTCAGGAATTCCTATCTGACCCATCTGAACTACATAATCTACATAATTACCGTGAATCTGCCAGGGTATGCAGGGAAAGTCTATCAGGTTGTCTGTAACAACTATCACTTTATCTGCATATTGAGAATCTGCCAGAGCAAATCCCAGAAGTCCGCAGGCAGACGGACCTTCCACACCATTTGCATTTCCAAAAGGATCGGCAGTGGGAGAGGCAATAACAGCAATATCAATAACAACATCACCATCTTGAACAGCCTGATATCTTCCACCGTGAGAACGGAGAACACCAACACCTTTCATTTTTCCCTGCGAAGTAAATCTTCCCAAAGGACCATTCATACTTCCTTCAATGTGATGAATCGTTCCGTCTTCTAGTTGCTTGATGATCGGTTCCTGGCATGGAAAGGAAGCTGATGGACACCAGATAAGATCTTTAATACCCAATTCCTGAGCAATCTTGAAAATCTCTACAGCTATCAGGTCACCATTTCTGAAATGATGATGAGTGGAAATAGTCATTCCGTCTTTTATACCGGATTTGATAAGAGCTTCTTTCAGGGTTGAAACAAGTTTGTTCCCATCCAAGGGATAGTCTGCACAGGTGGAAATCTCAGGTGCAAATTTCCTGCCTGTTGGTTTGTGTTTTCCCACTCCTTTGAAGGGGATCACAGATTTTCCGTTTATCGTTTCGGGAATTAATCTTCCAACTGCGTTTTTAGTAAGTTTAACCGACATAATCATCCCTCCAGTTTTTTTTCAATTTACCGGCATTGATCGCCTGTTCGATGGTTCTTTGAGCACGTTTCACAACCGGTGGATCGATCATTTTGGAGCCGAGTGAAACAACTCCCAATCCCTTTTCCGTGGCAATATGGAAAGCGTTTACGATCTTCTTTGCTTTCTCGATTTCTTTGTCATTAGGAGCGAAATATTCGTGAATTACTTTTATCTGTCGTGGATGAATACAACCCATTCCGTCAAAACCCAGAGATTTGGATTCCAGCACATTCTGTTTAAGAGCTTCCATATCGGAAACATCTGAGAACACAGAATCGATAGCCTGAATTCCAGCAGCTTTGGCAGCATTTACGATCTGACATCTGGCAAAGAAAGTTTCCTTTCCTTCTTTTGTTCGCTGCGTTCCGAGATCTGCTGTATAATCTTCTAACCCGATTGCCAATGCAACTACATTTTCTGTTGCTGTTGCAATTTCATAAGCTTTTATGATTCCAAGAGCACTTTCAATTATCGGCATCAGATAGATCGGATTTTCAACTTTTTTCTTTTTAGAAATTTCTTCGATCTTCTCATTCACCAGTTTTATCTGTTCTGCACTTTCACATTTTGGAACGAGAATTAAATTAACATTATGCGGAACAATATATCCAAGATCATCCAATCCTTTTGGGATCTGATTTATACGAACCATTCGTTCTGCACCGTAAAAATCAACTGAACGAAGTGCATTTCTCACTAATATCTTAGCTTCATCTTTTTTGGAAGGAGCCACAGAATCTTCCAGGTCGAGAATTACTCCATCCGGTTTGTGAATTCCTGCATTCAATGCAAGTTTGGGTGTATTTCCCGGTAGATAAAGTCGAGAACGACGATAAGAATCCTTTTTGGTTTTATATTTGTTTTGCAGAAGCAAATCCAGAAGATATTCTTTGTCAGTGTCAATAAGCTGTTTTATGGCAGCTTCTATCCTAGCAGCCAGGATGTAATCCAAAGCACCTGTATCTTCGATCTTGATTGTGCAGTTTTTTATTCCAAAGAATTTCAATTCTTTTTTACAAAGCTCCATGATGGAATCTCCGAAAAGAGTTTTTACTTTACTTTGCAGGTCTATCTGTAATCCATTTTTTTTGGTGAGTTCCAGTTCCACATAACAGTCGGAGCGGATGCTGTCTCCTCTGTTACCGGCAACAGCTTTGTTACTCATATCAGTTCTCCTTTTATATCTTTAAAAAATCTTCCAAGTATTCATATTCCGATTGTAAATTCCCATGATGTGCAATGCAAGCTTTTTTAATTTCTTCAGGAAGATCAAATTCTGCAACATGTTTATTATAATCATTTAGTAACATTTTTTCCATAAATGGCATTAAAGCGTCTGAAAAATAATCCGAAGCTTCCTTGGCAAATTCACAGGGCAGATTATCTACAGCCATATCAGCAAAACCTTCCCCGATAAAACCATCTGTAACCTCTCCGGTTTTTGCATTGAAGATGAAAACCGGATTATCGGGTGTTGTATATTTTAAGGTAGCTTGAACAGAACCATTTATATCGCAACTGATATCTCCAATAATGATCAGTTTTTGGTTTTCATTCTGAATTTTTTCTAATTCTGATTTTTTTAAATAAACAGGACAATCTGTATTCCAGTAAATTGCATTCATATAAACACTGCAAAATGGAAGATACTTCTCAAATTTGGAATTATATTCTAAGCAATGTTCAAAGAAATGCTGAAGATCGAACTTACTTCCATCTTTTCTTTCTACTAAATGTTTTTCTTTGAAAACAGAGAAATAAACTTTATTATTTTCATAATTTTTTTGATGAATTTCAAGATTCTCAGGATTAATTTCAATTGCGGAAAATGTCCTCAATATTTCTTTGCAGCCAGAAGCAACATGACCGTAACCAAGCAGGAAAATATTCAATGGAGTGATTTCTTTGGGAAGTCCATTTTCTTTGATTTCCTTTCCGATAACTTTAAGATGTTCGATAGCATCCTGAACAGATTCGTATTGATAAGATTGTTTAATTTTCAAGAAAGGAGTATCCAGACCATGATGTTGTTTCAATCTCTGACCCAGACCGTACAAAGTATCCACCATTCCGGCATTCCCAGCAAATTTTCCAAAGAAAACAAGTCGTCGATTATTTGAATCTATAATTTTCTCATAGTCAAGAAGAGTTACCTTTTCATTCAATATCTTCTGCAGAAGCGGCATGTTGTAATCCTGTCCCTTTATTACATGTGAAAAGAACAGGTACGGTTTTTCAGGAAAGATGTCATCGATCGGAACTTCTTTTACACCAATTATAAAGTCGCATTGCGAAAGATCTTCGCTGAGTTTTGCTCCGACTGTTTTGTATTCTTTATTTTTATAAATTCGAACATCCGATGGTTGAACAATTACCTTAAATCCTTTTTGGATAAGTTCTTTAACTGCCGATGGATTGAGCGGAACACGGCGTTCCCAATTATTTTTTGTTTCTTTTACTATACCGAGTGTTTTCATCTTTTCCTTCATTGTCACTGACTTTCACTGACAAACACAGATTTTTTTGCCGCTGATTTTCGCAGATCAACACGGATTTAATAATCTGCTAAACCTTGAAAAAGTTTAAAAGCATTTTCTTCCTGCGGAATCTTTTCAACGATTTCAGTCAATTTCACAAATTCAATCATTGCGAAGGTGAAGAAAATCCCTATTAATCTCCCCTTCAGTCAAAAACCGGACACAATACAAAGGGAAGCAAAACATTCGCACGGTTTCCTTTTCGTGTTCCTTTGCGTTCTTAGTGGCAAATTCTTCTAATAAAATCTTTCCACAACTTTGATATCCAGATTTTCCAGTTCTTCAAGAACAGGATTATAAATATCAGGAAGAATGGGCATGTAAACTCCGGTAAGCTTGATCTTTCCTTCCAATATCATACGAACACCTATAGCAGCGGGAAGTGAAACTGTGCGAGCCATCGAAGTATCTCCATTGGGAATTCCGTAATCTATCATCGTGGA
>CBFDCX010000033.1:0-12009 GCA_965603415.1 uncultured bacterium | reverse complement strand
CTTTATATTCCATGATCTATTTCAGGAGATATTTAACTTTTCTGTAGATCTGGTCGCAGCTCACCTCGATAAGATCTTTCAATTCGTTTGTACTGCCATGAGGAACGAACTTATCCGGAATGCCAAAGGAATGAACATCCACTTGTGTATTGATAAAATGTCTTTTGATAACATCACCAAAACCGCCAATAAGGCTGTTTTCTTCTATTGTGAAAATGGTTTTTACTTTTTTCTCCAGTTCATCCAGAAGTATATAATCCACAGGTTTCATAAAACGGGGATTAATAAGATATGGTGTTAATTTTGGAAAATCCTGCTTGATCTTTTCGAAAATCTTCTCTGCATCTTCAAAAGCTTTTCCTATTCCCAGAATGGCAATGTCTTTTCCTTTTTGCCGTACGTCATATTTACCGATTTTAAGAGGTGCGGTTTTATTTTCACAGAGTTTTGCAGAACCACGCGGATAACGGATAGCAATTGGTCCGTCTTTATAAGTTGCAGCAAATTGCATCATTGCTTTAAATTCGTTTGCATCAGCAGGAGCCATAATAATCAGATTTGGTACGAGGTTCAAATAGGAAAGATCAAAAGCACCATGATGGGTAGCGCCATCTTCGCCCACCAGACCTGCTCTGTCCAAGCAGAACACAACCGGTAATTTTTGCAAAGCAATATCATGGATCACCTGGTCTAGTGCTCGTTGCAGGAAAGTGGAATAGATTGCTACAAAAGGTTTTAATCCCTGAACTGCCAGACCTCCGGCAAAAGTAACAGCATGCTGCTCTGCAATTCCAACATCAAAGAATCTCTCCGGGAATTTTTCAGCGAAATCGTTTAATCCGGTTCCGTCGGTCATAGCTGCAGTTATTGCAATAACGTCTTTATTCTTAGCTGCAATTTCACAGAGAGTATCACCAAAAATTTTTGAGTAAGAAGCTGTCTTCTCGCCTACACATTTTCCCGATTCAATTTCATAAGGTCCTAAACCGTGGAAACGGGGAGAGTCCTCTTCTGCATGTTCATATCCTTTACCTTTTTTTGTAACAACATGAACAAAAACCGGACCGATCATATTTTTAATAACCTTATTGAAGAGACGAACCATACGTGCAATATTATGACCATCGATGGGACCAACATATCTGAAGCCGAGGTCTTCAAAAATTATATTGGGAGCAAGCGAATTGATAATGTTCTCTTCGATCTTCCTGGCACTTAATATCATACGTCTGCGAATGCGGTTGGGCATGTGTTGTACAAAATCCCAGATGGCATTTTTCAGTACGTTGTATGACCGGCTCACAAGGATATTGGCAAGATAAGCTTGCAGAGCTCCTACATTTTTTGAGATAGACATATTGTTATCGTTCAGGATAATGATCATATCTTTCTGCAGTTGCCCGGCATGGTTTAATGCCTCGAAGGACATACCTCCCGTGAGAGCTCCATCTCCAATGATGGCAATGATTCTTCCTTTTTCTTTTTTCAATTCTTTGGCTACTGTTATGCCCAATGCTGCAGAAATTGATGTGCTGGCATGTCCCACGCCAAAAGCATCATATTTGCTTTCAAAGATATTGTTAAATCCACTGATTCCATTGAGTTGGCGAAGTGTATCGAACTGGTCATTTCTCTCCGTTAATATTTTATATGCATAAGACTGATGTCCCACATCCCATATTATCCGGTCTTGCAGGGGATCGAATATTTTAAGAAGAGCTATTGTGAGGTCGGTGGCACCCAAACTGGGAGCAACATGCCCGCCGTTTTTGGCCGTGACCTCTATTATTCTTTTACGAACAACTTTAGCCAATTGTTTGAGTTCAGTTATAGAAAGCTTTCTGACATCTTTTGGCGACTTTATTTTATCTAACATTCATTTATTTCCTATAATTCCCTTATCAAATCTTCTTTGAAAAAAAATAAACAGAAAATGATGTCAAACAAAAATCACAATATCTGATTGTTTATCCAATTTAATATGTCTTCAATGCCTGTTTTCTTGAGGGATGAAAAAGAATAGATGTTTTTTTTATTTACTTCCAGTCCTACAGAAAGTTTTTCTAAACAGGCAGGAAGTTTTGATTTTGCAATTTTGTCGGATTTTGTAGCAACTACAACAAACGGAATACCTTCATCTCGTAGCATTTTCAGCATTAAGATATCTTTAGGATCAGCACTATGGCGAATATCCACCAAAGCAATTACACTCTTCAAGCTCATACGTTGTTCGAAGTAACTCTGTATCATTTTCTTCCAGGCGGTTCTTTCAGTTTTACTTACTTTGGCATAACCGTAACCCGGCAGATCAACAAAATTTACAAATCCATCTTTATTTTCTTCTGTTTTGAAACGTATTTCAAAAAAATTGATAAGCCGTGTTTTACCGGGAGTTCTGCTGACTTTGGCAATTGCTTTCCTATTTAAAAGGGTGTTTATCAACGATGATTTTCCTACATTCGATTTTCCCACAAAAGCAATATCGGCATAAGGAGAAGCAGGATAAGCGTTCGGTTTTACCGCACTCTTAATGAATTTTGATTCAACTATTCTCATCATATTATTTTGCCACAAAGACTCGGAGGACACAGAGTAAATTATTGTCTTTTTCATTTATATTTCCAATAAGTCCTTTAAACCTCTGATGCTGATTTCATAAAATTAATCTTTTAATTCCGTCTTTTAAGAGATGACTATTAAAGTTGATTAATAATCCGAGTTTATAATTTCCTAATTTCATATAACTTAACAACTGAGCTTCAAAAACAGGATCAAATCTCTCAACACTTTTTAATTCCAAAACAATACTTTTCTCAACCAGAATATCAATCCTGAATTCACCAATTCTTTTATTTTTATATTGTACTACAATACTTTTCTGGTTTTCAAATTTTAATCCGACGAAAGAAAATTCAATGCAAAGAGCTTTTTCATAAATGCTTTCCAACAAACCAGGTCCAAGTTGTCGATGTTCTTCTATTGCGCACCCGATAATTTTTTTTGTTAACTCATTTAAATCATCAATTGATCTCATCTCTGTGCTCTCTGTGTCTCTGTGGCTAACATTCAGAATAAATCATGGAAGACTTATCCGATTCCCATACTTCCACTTCGAATACTTTGCATCCTTTTACAGCGATCTTTTTTTTCATTTCTTTGTAGAATAAATGTGCAATATTCTCAGATGTTGGATTCTGCTCTTTAAAATATGGAAGTTCGTTCAAATAGCTATGATCCAATATCTCGATAAGTTCGTTTAAATGTTCCTTCACAATTCCGAAATCGATCGTCATTCCTATCTTGTCTGTCTTTTCGCATTCTATGCAAACACGAACTTTCCAATTATGTCCATGCAGGTTTTTACATGCGCCTTCATATCCATCCAGTTTATGGGCAGAAGAGAACTGGGATGTTACATTTAATCTATACATTCTGTCCTCCAGAAAATTCAAATACAGCAAATTCAAATAAAAATCGCTAATAAAATTGTAAAGAACTTTACAATTGACAAAAAAGGATGAAATCAGATTTTTAATCCTCAAAATTAATATAATAGAAGGATAATATGAAGTGCAGAGGTAGAATTAAGGAAAAAACAAAAAATGGCAAAACCATAGAAAGAACGTGCAACAATAAATTAGAGGAACACCAGATATTCTGTGATAAATGTGGTGAACCGACCGGGGCATTATCCGGTCCTCTTTCTGCCAGACAGAACTATAAAGAGGTCTGGGACCAGTTCAAGAAGGTAAAATCAAAATTCTATCCTTTTGCCATTTTTATTATTCTTACATCGTATCTGCTCATTGCGCTGGAAGCCGTCTTTGGTAAAACTTTAGCGGAAGCTGTCAATATCGATCATTATCTACTTTCCAATATTATTTTCCTGGTAATAATTCCACTGGCACTTATTCCATTTGGCATGAAAGAAAAATTCATGGAAAACCCATTTTCTGTGAAAGCTTATTTAAAAGGTTTAAAAAATTATCCGAAATATTTTCTGCTTACATTGGTTTATATTCTTTTCTTCTTTGTTCTCAAAGTGCTTTGTGCAGGGTTTTTACTAGGAATTTCCATCGATCCGATCCTGCATCCGGTGAGGTTTATCCTGGTATTGTATTGGATTACCATAATGTTGCCGTCTCCCATTTTAATAACCAGAAAAAATGTGAATATCTTTCAAGCAGTTGTACGTTGTTATAAAGCCAGTATGGAAACACGCTGGCAGCAGTTCTTCCTGGTTTTACAGATTGCCGGCATAAATGTATTGGGTGCTGCTTTAGCTGGTTTGGGTCTGCTTTATTCCATCCCCTTATCTTACGTATTGGTAGAAAGATATTATCAAAAACTTGATGAATTCAGATTGTTCGAATAAAGCAGATGTATACTTTTCTTGATAATCTTTATTTCAACTCAATAAAGGAAAATTTACATGGAACATCTTAGAATCGGAATCGTGGGAAACATAGGAGTTGGAAAATCTACTCTGGTGGAGGCTGCCAGCCAAAAGCCGTTGAACGAAATGCTATTATCTACCATTCCAAACAGAAGCGGTGAAGAAAAAGTATTTGCTTTCCAGGAAACCTTCAATCCTAAAGTATTAGACGCATTTTATGAAGATCCTGTGGGCAATGCCTTTATGGCACAGATCGAATTCTTTAATGGCAGGCTGGATCGTCAGCGGATGATAGAAGGATGTAAAGGGATCATACTGGAAGATAGAACCCTGCCGGAAGATTATCATATCTTTGGTATGGCTCAAAAGATATTAGGAAACATGACGGAAGAAGAATTCCTGGCTTACCAGCGTAACTACAACCTGATGACCTCCAAAATTCCCGAACCGGATCTGATAGTGTATTTGAAAGCAGAAGTTCCAACTCTTATTCAACGAATAAAAGAAAGAGGACGCGAAAGTGAAGCATCCATTCCGGCAAATTATCTTCAACAACTGAACGAATTGTATGAACAATTTATCAATCGGCATGTGACTTGTCCTGTGCTGGTGATCGATGCCAACGTCGACACACCTTTAGAGGATTACTTAAGAAATACGATTCAAAAAATTACTGATGAGATCAGGAACCTGGATCTGCGTGTAACTACGCCCGGTATCAGCAAGTGGGTCACTCTTCCCGAAACAGCAGCCACGCTCAAAGCCATCGATGCAGAGAGTAAACTGGAAAAATACCTGAGTGAAAATTCCAGGTTGATCGCTATAGCCGGCAATGTGGGATTAGGAAAAACCACTCTGGCTGCTATTATGCAGAGAAGCCTGAAAATAAATGGTTTATATGAAAATCCCGAAAAAAATCCGCTGCTGGAAAAATTCCTGGCAGATAAAGCCACTTATTGTTATAATCTGCAAATGCACTTTTTAAAAATGCGAAAAAAACTGCAAATAAAAGGTACTTCAGGAAAAGCAAGCTATGTAATGGATCGCTCTTTGCCGGAAGATCTGCTGATCTTTTGCTACCAGTTTCATCACGACGGTTACCTTACTGCAGATGAATTGGATAATTTAACAGCAAAGTTTAAAGCAGTGTGCAATGAAATTTCTTCTCCCGATCTTCTGATCGTTCTTAAAGGCAGGGCAGATCTTGCCTGGAACAGGATTCAGCAACGGGGTCGAGAAATGGAGATAGAAGGTGGTTGGAATCAAAGCGAAATTGAAGCGTTGAACCACTGGTATAAAACATATCCCAATGATGTTTGCCGCTTTGGATTTCATAAAGGTAAAGTGATGGAAATAAATGTGGAGAAAATAGATTTTACAAACAGGATTCACGTCGGTTATATTCTCGACGGTATCTATAATTTACTGTCTAATAGTACGAAATAATTTGGAGAAAATAATGAAAAAAACAATATTAATAATTTCTCTTTTTCTTATTGTATTTTCGGGTCAGCTTTTTGGAGAAATTCAGCCCACCCACAGAGCGATCTTGATGGCCACACTCTGGCATCAAACTTCGGCAGAATACAGGGCTTTGGCTTACCAGGCATACAATATTGCTAAACTTCGTCTGGAAGAAGAACTGAAAATATCTTATGAAAAAAAGAGAGCGGTCGTTGTTGATATTGATGAAACCGTTCTGGATAATTCACTTTATGAAGGGAAAATAATTAAATACGGAATTGGGAGTACCCATGATTTTGATAACTGGGTGGATCTGGCTATAGGTGAACCTGTTCCCGGAGCACTCGAATTCCTACAATATGCTCATGAAAATGGCGTAGAGATATTTTATATTTCAAACCGCTCTTTACGGCATATGAGTGGATCGCTAAAAAATTTACAGAAACTTGGATTTCCGCAAGCTGATGAAGAACATATACTACTCAGAGATAAATCTTCCGATAAAGGAATTCGCCGCAATATGGTGGCAGAAAATTATGAGATCGTATTACTGATAGGAGATAACCTGATAGATTTTGATGATGTCTTCAGAAAGAAAAATATAGAAGAACGTTTCAATTGGGCAGACAGCTTGAAAGCAGAATTTGGAAAACGGTTTATAGTTTTACCAAATTCCATGTATGGCGAATGGGAAAAAAGTCTCTATGGCGGCACCAGAAGAATTCCTGAGGAAGAAAAAGAAAAAAAACGATTGGAGCACTTGAAAAGCTATTAAGCTTCTATTTCAAAACAGGTTACATTTTTACAAGCTACAGATTGACATATAAATTTAGAAGTAAGATATTAAAAAAAGCATTAAATTATTCAATTACTTAAAAGGTCGAATTATTATTTCCTTTCAGAAAATACTAATAAATTGATTTTAATCTTGACAATGAAAGATGGTAATAACAAATTCCGTTTAGTTTTTTTAGTTTAACAATAAAAAAGGAGGATGAGTATGAAAAAACTCAGTTTAGTTGTAGTTTTGTCGATTTTATTGATTATTCCAGCAACATTATTTGCACAAACTGGAACGATCGCTGGACAGGTTACTATCGAAAAGACGGGAGATCCGTTGGCTAATGCAGCAGTCTATGTGGGTGATGCCCAAACAGGAACATACACCAGGAAAAACGGTAGCTTTATTTTGAAAGACATTCCGGTTGGTATGCAGACTGTTACCGTTAGCTTTATGGGCTATGGAAAGCAAACTAAAGAAGTCGAAGTAAAAGAAGGTGAAACAGCAGTTGTTAAATTCACTCTGACTGTAGAAACAATTAGTATTGAGGGTATAAATGTTGTTTCAGATCGAGCAAAAATTGAAACTCCTATTGCATTTACAGATGTCGACAAAGAAGAAATTACTTCTTCTCTCGGTTCACGTGATATTCCACTTGTTCTAACAAATACTCCAAGTGTTTATTCCACCGGCCAAGGTGGTGGTGCAGGTGATGCTCGTTTAAATATTCGTGGTTTTGATCAAAGAAATGTTGCTGTAATGATTAATGGCGTTCCTATCAATGATATGGAAAATGGCTGGGTTTATTGGTCAAACTGGGATGGTCTTGGTGACGCCACATCCTCTATCCAGGTTCAAAGAGGATTGAGTGCAATTAACCTTGCTGTACCCTCTATTGGCGGAACCATGAATATGATAACCGACCCAACCACAATGAAAAAGGGTGTTTTATTCAAACAAGAAATTGGTTCTGGAGGATTTAAAAAGAACACTCTGATAGCAAATTCTGGTATAGTTAATGACAAGTATGCATTCAGTTTTAATTTTACTCGTAAGACCGGTGATGGTGTTATTGATGCAACATGGACCGATGCCTGGTCATATTATCTTGCTGCAAGCTATAATATCAATGAAAAAAATCGTCTTGAATTATATGCTGCCGGTGCCCCTCAAAGACATGGACAGATGCGGTATATGCAGAATATGGCAGCTTTTGATCATGACTATGCCGAAGACAATTCAGGTGTACCTGATAGTGTAATGGTTGACTATTTTTCTGATTTTCCTGAATCTGAAGATGGAATATACTACAATGAAAACTGGAACATTGTCACTGATTATAAAGGAAAGCAGTGGTGGGATGGTAAAATACACAATAGATACTCTATGAATTTCCTCAACGAAAGTGAAAATTACTATCATAAACCGCAAATAAATTTAAACTGGTTTACAAAATTAAACGAAAAGTTAGATATCTATTCCATTATTTACTTTTTAGGAGGAAAAGGTGGTGGAACAGGTACTTTTGGCAGTTTGAATTGGGATTATTCCGGCCCATCAAGAATTATTGACTGGGATTCAACAATTGCAGAAAATGATACATTAAGTACAGGTTCATCCGGTATTCTTCGTAATAGTGTAAATAGTCAATGGGGCATCGGATTAATTTCCAAAGCGTACTATCAAATTTCCGAAACATTTAAATCATCATTTGGAATTGATTGGAGAATGGCGGAAATTAAACACTTCAGAGAAGTACGTGATCTATTAGGTGGTGATTATTATTTCTTTGACGGTAGTGATTTTGATACTGCAGAAGATTACGAAAAGGGTCTCGGCGGCAAAATTGATTATAACAATACCAATAAAGTAGGTTGGTTTGGTGGTTATGTTCAAGGTGAATATTCAAAAGAAAAACTGACTGCTACTTTTATGGGTGGACTTTCCGCAGTTAAATATGAATATACTGACCACTTTGTAGCTGCAGACACACTAGCTGATGGAACTCCTGATGTTGATAGTGGTGAATTGTTTTCAGAAACAGATCCGGTTTATGGCTACCAAGTTAAAGGTGGTGCAAGTTATCGCTTAACGGAAGATTTTGGAATCTATGGAAATGCCGGCTATGTAAATAAATGCCCCATCTTTGATGAAGTAATTAATGACTGGACCGGAGAATTAGTTGAAGATCCAAAGAATGAAAAATTTACTTCTATTGAAACTGGATTTAATTTTGTTGGAATGGACGGATTGCTGAACGTTAAGGGTGGTTTCTACTTCACGAATTGGGATGATCAATCAAAAAGCTTTGGAGTAGATACCCCGGATGATGAAATAAAGATCTTTGTAAGCGGTATTGATTCCAGACATTCGGGTGTTGAATTTGAAGTTCATTCACAACCAATTTCATTAGTTAAATTTGATGTTTCTTTTTCGAAAGGTAACTGGACATACTTAAACGATTTATTAGATGTTAGGTATGAAGCGGCTCCGGATATTGAAGATACCCTTGATATTTACGTTAAAGACCTGAAAGTTGGCGATGCTCCCCAAACACAACTTGCTTTTGGCACAACACTATTTCCTGTCGAGGGTTTGAAAGCTAACGTATCCTACAAATACTACACTGATTTCTATGCAAGATTTGATCCATTCAGCCGTCAAGATCCAGATGATACAGATGAAAGTTGGGAAATCCCGGCATATGGTGTTGTAGATCTTCATGTAACGTATAAACTTCCTACAATAGTTAAAGGAATTCAAATGGAAACTTATGCTCATATATTCAATTTGTTGGATGACACATATGTTCAAGATGCAGTTGATAATAGTGCTTACAATGCTTGGGCACAATGGGGTTCAGGTCCATATTATCCTCACTCTGGTAGTTCTGCAGAAGTTTACTTTGGTTTACCAAGAACATTTAATGCAGGAATTTCTATACTCTTCTAGGCATAGATAAGCATCATTATAAGGGAAGCCGTTTCGGCTTCCCTTTTTTTTATTTTTTGACAATTTTTATATACATTCAATTTTATCTTCCAAATGATTTTCTTGGAATGTTTATTGCATATTATAAAGTATTAATAAAAAATATGGAGGATGAAATGAAGAAAAAGCATTTTGTGTTTTTGATCATGTTCACACTTATAATCATAACAGGTTTATTTGCCGATCCACCGGCTACTTATGACCTTCGTGATGTGAATGGAGAAAATTTTGTGACTTCTGTGAAATCCCAACAAGGTGGTACTTGCTGGACTCATGGGGCTATGGCTGCTATGGAAGGAAACCTGATGATAACCGGAGCGTGGACGGCTGCTGGTGAAGTGGGAGAACCCGACTTGGCTGAATATCACCTCGACTGGTGGAATGGATTCAATCAACACAATAACGATGATACAGATCCACCAACTGGTAATGGGCTGGTAGTTCATCAGGGAGGTGACTATCGTGTAACTTCCGCTTACCTTTCCCGCGGAGAAGGTGCTGTCCGCGATATTGACGGGCAATCTTATAACACACCTCCACTCAGATGGGATCCGAGCTATCATTATTATTATCCCCGTGATATTGAATGGTATGTTGCCGGAGCAAACCTGGAAAATATTGATCTTATTAAGAACAAGGTCATGGAATTCGGTGTTATGGGAACCTGTTTGTGCTATGATGGTTCTTTTATTTCAGGTTTTATTCATTATCAACCTCCATCAAGCACATTAGAACCCAATCATGCAGTTGCTATCATTGGTTGGGATGATAGTAAGGTAACGCAAGCTCCTTTAGACGGAGCATGGCTTATAAAAAATAGCTGGGGGTCAGGTTGGGGCAATAATGGATATTTCTGGATTTCCTATTATGATAAACACTGTGGTCAAAATCCGGAAATGGGTGCGATCTCCTTCCAGGAAGTCGAACCACAACAGTATGACAATATCTATTATCACGATTATCATGGCTGGAGGGATACAAAAACAGATTGCATAGAAGCATTTAATGCATTCATTGCTGGTGGCGCTCAAACTCTGAATACCGTCAACTTCTTTACTGCAATAGATAATGTGGATTACATAGTAAAAATATATGATGATTTTAATGGAACAGATCTGCAAAATGAACTGGCAACACAGATTGGCACTTTTGAATATACAGGCTTCCATACAGTAGATCTTGACACTCCCATTTCTCTTTCGGTTGATGAGGATTTCTTTGTGTATCTTTTTCTTTCCGATGGAGGACATCCTTACGACAGAACTTCTGATGTACCGGTTCTTCTGGGAGCCCAGTACAGAACAATTGTTGAATCTTCTGCCAATCCCGAAGAAAGTTATTACAAAAGCGGAACAGACTGGCTCGATTTCTACGATTATAACGATCCTTCCGGTTTTCAGAATACGGGTAATTTCTGTATAAAAGCTCTTTCAATTGATAGTTCCGGTGGAATCAATCCTCCTCAAAACCTGCAAGCTGAAGTCGTCGATATTAACAGTATATCGCTCACTTGGAGTCCCGGAGACAGGGAACTTTTGAGCTATAAAGTTTATCGTGATGGTGAACTGATCGCCGAAATTAGTAATATTCCTTTCCCAACTACTTGCTATATTGATGAGGCTCTCGATGCCGGAGAATATTCATATTATGTGGTAGCAGTTTATGATGAGGGAGAATCTGACCCTTCCGAAGAGGTTACTGCAGAAATAGTACTCTACCCCCCTGTAAATCTATCTGCAGAAAGTCAGGGATACAATATTGTTCTTATGTGGGATGCTCCACGCCGGGAATTTGTGCATTATTGTATCTATAAAAATGATGAACTATTAACAACTACAACAGGAGTCTTCCATGTGGATGTGAACGTACCAAGCGGCTATTATGAATATTATGTTACAGCAGTTTACAGTGGAGATTATGAATCCGAACCATCAAATACAGCAACAATCCAACATACCGATACCGAAAATAATCTGCTTCCTATAAGAACAGAATTAATGGGTAACTTCCCAAATCCGTTCAATCCCGAAACAACGATCAGCTTTAACTTGAAAGAAGCAGCCAATGTAAACATAACTATTTTCAATCTGAAAGGCGAAAAGATCAGAACTCTTATCGAAGGAGAAAAGGATGCCGGATCTTATAATATCATTTGGAACGGAATAGATAAAAACGGTAAAAGCGTTCCCAGCGGTGTTTATTTCTATAAAATGGTGTCGGAAGGAAACAGCGGTAGATACACTTCTACCAAAAAGATGATACTACTTAAATAAGTTAACGTTAGCATAAACAGTAAGACGGTTTTCACATTATTGGAAGCCGTCTTTTTTTTGTGACTTTTTTTATTATTGACATCATTTATGAATAAAGTGATTTT
>CBFDCX010000032.1:0-12628 GCA_965603415.1 uncultured bacterium | reverse complement strand
CACCGCTGGTTTGGAATATTGTTTTGCCGAATGGCAACGTAACCGGTATTTTATTTTCCATTGTGGTTTTATGGGGAGGGTGGTTCAGACCCAAGATGCTAATACGAAGTGTGCCCGAAACCTCCGCTGCTGCGTGTTGTTGCATCCAATTCTTCAGTTACCGCAAAGTCCACAATTTCATGCTTGGCAATTATCATTTGAGCTACACGTGTTCCCGGTGCAATGATAAAATCTTCCTTACCATAATTGAAGAGAATGATCTTGATCTCTCCCCGATAGTCGGCATCGATAGTACCGGGTGCATTCAAAACACCGATCCCATGTTTTATAGCAAGTCCGCTGCGTGGACGGATCTGTGCTTCGTAACCAGCAGGAAGTGAAATAGCAATTCCTGTAGGAACAAGTTTTACTTCTCCTTTTTTCAGGATGATATTTTGCTGATGGCAGGAATACAGGTCGTAACCTGCAGCATGCGTACTCATGCGGTGTGGCAATTTGGCTGAATTATCTATTTTTTGAATTTTTACTTCGATCATTAAAATTTTCTTGTTAGCACAAAATCACAAAGCATTATAAGAAGTTCCGCTTTTTCACCGTAAGGTTCCAGCAGGACTTTTGCTTCTGTGATAAGTTTTTCGGCCATCTCTCTGGATTCTTCCACTCCGTACACTGCCGGGAAGGTAGCTTTCTGGGCTTTTTTATCTTTGCCGATGGTTTTACCCAGAGTCTGCTGTGATCCTTCTATATCAAGGATATCATCTACTATCTGGAAAGCCAGCCCAAGCTTATTTCCGAATTTTTCCAGGCGCTGTTGATCTTCTGAGGAAGCTTTTGCCAGGTAGCATCCAAAGCGGATAGGCAGGTTGATCATGCGAGTGGTTTTATTGGCATGAATGTATTCCAGAGTTTCTTTACTTACTTCTTTACCTTCACTAATGATATCCACCATTTGTCCGGCGATTAATCCTTTATTCCCTGCTTCCCGTGCCAATTCTTGTATAAGTTGTAGTTTCAGTTTTTCATCAATATTTGCTGTTGTTATTGCTTCGAATGCAAAAACCAGGAGTGAATCTCCGGCAAGAAGAGCAATATCGGAACCAAAAATAACATGGCAGGCTTTTTTACCGCGGCGGTATTCATCATTATCAATTTCCGGCAGGTCGTCGTGAATAAGTGTGTAGCTATGCAGCATTTCTATAGCTCCAGCTATAAGGAGAGTCTTTTTAATATCATCATCGAATAAAAGGTAGGTGTTTATCAATAAATATGGGCGCAATCTCTTTCCACCTGCGAACAATGTATGGCGTATTGCTTTATGTATCTGCTTAGGATATTCGTCTTTACGAGGCAAAAACCGGTCTACTTCTATGTTAACGAGTTCTCGTTTTTCTTTCAGATCTTTTTTAAGCAACATTCTATTGGTGCTCATTTTTCCTCTTTCATAGTATTATCTTTTTGCAATTTTTTAGTTAAAACCTCTATTTTGTTTTCTACTTTCTCCAGTTTTTCATTGCAATACCGGGCTAATTCAGATCCTTCTTCGAACAGGTTGACTATTTTATCCAGTTCATCAACACCACTTTCCAAGGTTTGAACTATCTCTTCCAATCTTTTTAAAGCTTCTTCAAAATTCAATTTATTTTCCATGATTTACCCTTATCATAAAAGCAATTCGTTTGCAAGGTTTTTTTAATATGTAAAAAGAACGAAGATAAAGTTATTTATTGGTAATGATTATATCATCTTCCAATTTATTCAGATATTTATAAGGATTACGATATTTATTATACCTGAGAACTTCGTAGTGCAGATGGGTTCCTGTAGATCGACCGGAATTACCCATTTCCCCAATGATCTGTCCTCTTTTAACTTCATCTCCTTTTTTCACATACATTTTATAAAGGTGAGCGTAATTTGTCTGGTAGCCAAATTTATGAGAGATAGCAATAAATTTACCAAAATATTTCTGTTTTCCGGTAGATCTTACCACCCCGTCGGCAGTTGCATAAATATGTGTTCCTGTTATATTTCCAAAGTCGAGACCATAGTGAAAAGTACGTTGTTTTGTGATGGGATGAATTCTCCAGCCGTATGGGTCTGAAATACGACCATAAGCAGGATAAATGGAAGGAGTGTTTTTGTATAGAGCATCTTTTAATTCTACCAGATTATAAAGTTGTTCATGGGATTGATAATCGAATTTAACTTTACTCTTCAACTGGACTATTTTGTTTAATGTAATATTATAATCCAGATTCAATCCATCGCTGTAAGTAAAGGTGGTATCTACCTGAGGAAGACCCCCTACACCCATTTCCCTGATCTCTTTGTTGATCGATTTGAAATTCTTATCGGAACGGATCTTGTCTTCCCAATTTTCCATTAGTTTTAGTTTGGTCATGATAGAATCTATTTCAAAAGAAAGTGTGAACAAACGTTCTTTTAACAGCTCATTTTCTTTTATGATATCTTGAGCTTCAGCAATTTTGTTATGATTGTAGGCAACATAAGCTATGGAACCTATAAAAACTAAAACGAAAACAATAGCTGCAGTACAGAAAAAAATACCGGTCTTTTTGTGTATGCTCATGTTGAAAGGTCTGGAAGACTCCGTAGTGGAAAGAGCTATATGCCAACGTTTCGAAACAGCCATAAAATTCCTTTAAATAAATTTAGTACAAAAGAAAAAAAGTAATTATAAATGTCAAGTTATTTAACCTTGCATCATTACTGTAGTTAACAGCTTTTTAAGCTATCTGAAAAAAATAGAATTCTACTTTTTTTATAAAGATCAAATTAAATAATTACATCCATTATAATTATTTTTATTAATTTATTTATGCAAACGGTATGCCAACACCATATTATAACGAAGCAATTCTTGGAACTGCTTGCTATAATTGTAGTTATTTCATGTCTCTTTTGAAGAGAATTTCATTTTAATAAATTGATTATGTCAAATTATTGTGTCAAATTCAGACAATTTGTGACAAAATGTCCCTTATTTTTATAATTATTATTAATACTATTCGGAAATAAATTTCTTGACCTTGTGGAGAAGAAAATATTTAAAAAGAGAAGAGCAAAATTCGGGGAGAATACATGATCAGAAATTTTGATGATTTATTGAATAAAGTAAAAAAGATGCCGAATAAAATCGTAGTTATTGCAGCAGCACATACAAATTCTGCTTTGGAAGCAGCTATCATGGCAAAGAAAGAAAACATTGCCAATAGTTTGTTGATAGGAGATAAAGCTATAATAAAAAAGCACCTGAAAGAAAATGCTCCCGAATTAATCGATGCATTTGAGATTATCGATACAGGCTCAAATATGAAGTTAGCAGCAAAGAGATCTGTGGAAGCAATCAATGAAGGAAAAGCAGATATTATCTTGAAAGGTAAATGTGATACGGCAACCCTTCTGAAGGCAGTTCTGGATAAAGAGGATGGATTAAGGACCGGGGAGATATTGAGTGATGTACTTGTTTATGAACATCCTGAAAAGTTGGTCTTAATGAGCGATGGAGGAATTAATTTATATCCCACACTTAAAGAAAAAATTTCAATAGTCAAAAATGCTGTTAAAGTGGCTCACGGACTTGAAAATCTAAAACCCAACGTTGCCCTTCTGGCAGCAGTGGAAGTAGTTAATCCCAAAATGCCTCCAACAATCGATGCCAGTATCATTTCAAAAATGAGCGATAGAAATCAGATAAAAGGATGCATAATCAACGGACCGCTTGCTTTTGATAACGCCGTGAACGAAGAGGCTGCAAAGATGAAGGGCATAGAATCTGAAGTTGCGGGAAAAGCAGATGTACTGATCATGCCTAATATCGAATCTGGAAATATCTTTGGCAAATGCCTTACCTACTATTGTAAGTACCGGGTAGCACATGTGGTAATGGGTGCCAAAGCTCCTATCCTTATTGCCTCCCGCGCCGATAATGCTGAAACCAAAATGCTTTCTATGGCACTGGGTGTGTTGAGTGCATGACTATCTGTTAATTTGTTACCTAAAATATTTACCCTGAAACAGGTAGGAAAAAATTCCAACAAATGAACTTTTTTCTAAATATAGGTAAAGGAGATACAATATGGCAAAGAATCATCTTATCGAAAAAGCAAAAGAAGTTTCCAGAAAAGCATATGCGCCTTATTCAAATTATAAAGTTGGAGCAGCACTTCTTACAAAATCGGGAAAAGTGTACACTGGCTGTAATATAGAAAATTCTTCTTACGGACTTACAAATTGTGCAGAAAGAACTGCTGTTTTTAAAGCTGTTTCCGAAGGTGAAATGGAGTTCGAAGAGATGGTGATCTATGCTGATTCCTCCAATCTCCCTGCTCCATGTGGCGCCTGCCGTCAGGTTCTTTCCGAATTTGGGCCAGAATTAAAAATAACAATTATTTCCAATAAAGAGCAACTGGAAACTTCAATTTCGGAATTACTTCCTTTAGGATTCAAATTATAATATTTAATAACATTAAACTAAACTTGCTTCTGGAATGAAATTGAATACATTATAGCATAAAATTTGGAGGGTACATGGAACTTAACACACAATATGATGTTGCTATCGTAGGTGGTGGGCCTGCCGGGTTAAGTGCTGCGATCTATGCTGCCCGTGGTGGTTTGAAAACAGTAATTTTCGAAAAAACGCTTGTTGGCGGGCAGATAACAGTAACTGCCGAAGTAGAGAACTATCCCGGATTTGAAGAAAGCGTCTCCGGTTTCGATATTGTAGAAAAAATGCAGAAACAAGCAGAAAAATTCGATGCAGAAATAAAAATAGAAGAAGTAAAGGCTATCGGGCTGGAAGGACTCTGTAAGATAGTAGAAACAAATAAAGCAACCTATCGGGTGAAATCTGTTATTATTGCTACCGGAGCACATCCACGCAAACTCGCTGTTCCTGGTGAAGAAAAATATACAGGTCGGGGTGTTTCTTATTGTGCCACTTGCGATGGAGCTCTTTACAGGGATAAAGTAGTAGCTGTGGTAGGTGGGGGAGATTCTGCAGTAGAAGAAGCTATGTTCCTTACAAAATTTGCCAGTAAAGTTTACATTATTCATCGCAGAGATCAATTACGAGCCGTTAAGATTTTGCAGGAAAGAGTATTTGCCAATGAAAAGATAGAAATAATATGGGACTCTGTAGTACAGGAAATCCAGGGTGGTGACTTCGTAGAAAAACTTATACTTTATAATAAAAAAACCAAAGAAACCAGCGAACTGCCGCTTGATGGTGTTTTCATCTTTGTGGGCATTATTCCCAGCAGTGAACTGGTAGAATCCAGAGTTGATTTTGATGAGCAGAATTTTATAAAGACAGATGAAACCATGCACACAGAAATACCAGGTGTTTATGCTGCTGGTGACGTTACACACAAAGTTTTACGTCAGATCGTAACTGCCGGTTCCGATGGAGCTACGGCAGCTTTCTCGGCAGAAAAATGGATTGAAGAAAATCAAGACAACTTTTGATCAGGATATTTTATAGCAAGAGGCACCTCATTTGAGGTGCCGGAATAATTACTTTAAATAAAAATATAAAAAATTAGGCAAGTTCAAACTCTTTTATTTCTTCACCCTCCACATAAAGGTACTTAGGTTTTACCGGAGTTCCTGTCTTCTTGATCTTGTCACTGTCACCGTCATCCACCAGCCGCCAAATCTCCCACGTCTCACCTTTGCCGTCTATACAAAAGGTAATCTTCTTTTTCATGAAATCATCAATAATGAACTGGATAGAATTTAAGGGTTCGGCTTTTGTAACAGGAACACAGAATTTTTTGCGTTCATAAAGATACTTCTCTTTTATCATTCTTCCTCCATCTATTTTTGAATTTTATAAACATTGTAGCTTTCTACATCATCTATCCAGAATATTTTATCGGGCTTTTTAGGTATAGAAATAATTATTCTACCAAACCTGGCGGTACTATTCAGGAATCCGGAGGTCAAATCGATCTGGGTCCAGTCTTCTTTTGGATATCCTTTGTTGCTGAATTTATTCACTCTTTTACCCTTAGCATTAAAAGCAAGAAATCTGATCACAACCGAATGATTGGATTGGTAATTAGTTCGCAGGAAACAGCGTGAATAGTAAACATATTCCGGATTTATTGGGAAAGCATCGGATATAATATTGATCTTGTCATCCGGATACTCAATCCGTAAACTTCTTGAACCTGTACGCCTGTAATTGTCATCCCAGAATATTTTTTCGGCTGTATCATTTAACACCATCCATTCTTCAGGTAACGTTTCAGAATTATATTCTCCGTCTTCAAAGCTGGGATTAATGACGGCATTTACTGTGTTGCCAATATCTTTCTCGGAAAAGTGCATTATTGAACCAAAAAAACAACTGGTTAATATTACAATTACGCCTATGATTAACTTTTCCATATTTACTCCTATTCAAAAATACTTCTTTCATTCAGGAATTTTAACACAAGTCCAATTGCCATGATATTTATCAGCAAATTGGAACCACCATAACTAATGAACGGCAACGGAATTCCTGTTGTTGGTACAATGCCGATATTCATTCCTATATTTATAAAGATCTGAAAAGTCAAGTATGCCAGAATTCCAATCGCCGCAAACCTGAATTCTTTTCTTTTCAACGCATTAATATTCCTTACAATTCTATATAAAAACAAAAAATATATTAGCAAAATAATTGCGCAACCTAAAAATCCAAATTCTTCACCGATCACTGAGAAAATGAAGTCTGTATGATGCTCCGGCAGGAAATTTAAGTTCTTCTGAGTACCCATGAGAAATCCTTTTCCCCAGAATCCACCGGAACCTATGGCAATCCGCGACTGAATGATCTGATAACCTGTCCCAAAAGGATCACGCATTGGATCTATAAAGGTGAGAATCCGGTTTTGCTGATATGCTTTCAAACTATTCCAAATGAACGGAGTAATAAAAAAGAAAAACGTATTTAGAACTACAGCGAAGCCAATGATTATTTTATCGAGTTTTGTTTTATATAAAATATAAATGAGAATAAGAATATAAATAATGAAAACAATAAGCGAAAATGATGCAACAATGCTTATCAGCGGACTAACGATGAGAATAATATAAAATGCCGAAAGATTTGAAATAGCCAAAAGGACAAATAAACTGATTATAAAGCAAAGAGAAGTACCTAAGTCGGGTTCGAGAAATATTAAGATTATTGGAATAAGAAAAAAAAGGAAAGAGCGTGAAATAATCTGCCAGTTAGTTATATGAGGTTTGGAAATAAGCTTGGTTACTAACAAAATAGTAGTAAGCTTAGCCAACTCTGAAGGCTGAAAATTGAAAAGACCCAGCGGAATCCAGCGTTGAGAACCTTTTATCTCTGGCATGAACAGCACAATTATCAACAAGATGATCGATATAACATATGCCGGCGTTATCATTATTTCAATTGCGCTGTAGGGTATTCGTATAATGATGAACATAAATATAAAGGCAATAATAATCCAGATTATCTGTTTAATATAATAATTTTCTGTCTGAAAATCATTTCCTATTTGGGTGGTGGAAGCTGAATAGATCGCAATAATACCACATGTAAGCAGTATAATCAATAAAAATAATGTTATCCAGTCAAATTGTCTCATGATTTTTCCAGATTGTAATAATACTGAATGATTCTTCTGGCAATCGGAGCAGAAACACTTCCACCATGTCCGGCATTTTCCAGGAAAACAACAAATGCAATTTCAAATTCATCTTGCCTGGCATATCCGGCAAACCAGGAGTGTGTTTCTTCACCCATGTGATTTTCAGCTGAACCGGTCTTTCCGTAAACAGACACATTGTTAAGGCTGGCAGCCACACCAGTTCCATAGCTTTCATTCACAGTATTAAACAGTGATTGTTGTATTAATTCTAAGTTTTTTTGTGAAATAGGAAGCTGCTTGATTTCCGGCTGAATGTAGTTAGATTCAGTATCGGTTATTGTTTTTGTAAGGAGATGAGGTTTTATCCATTTTCCATTATTACCCAGAGCTGCATAATAGGCACATATCTGTAATGGTGTAACCAATACTTCTCCCTGCCCGATAGCTAAATTTACCTTATGCCCGATAATCCCAACATATTTTCCATAATTATCTATATACCATTTTCTGGTTGGGAAAAAACCCTTTCGCTCACCAGGTAGATCAATTCCTGTTCTGACCGTAAGCATATTTTCTTTAGTAAAATTGTTTATCTGTTCCAATGAAAATTGAGTGGAAAGATCATAGAAGAAAACATCACAGGAATACTTTATAGCATCCAATACATTCAGGCGACCATGCCCTTTTTCCCACCAGCATTTGAAATAACGATTTCCGAACCACAAACCACCTTCACATCGAGACAGTTTGGTTTTTTCGTTGATAACTTCTTCTTCCAGAGCCAGGATTGCCATTATGGGTTTAAAGATCGAAGCCGGTGGATAAGTTCCATGAATTATACGGTCCAACATGGGTTTTGCAGGATCGTTCGTGATATTGCTCCATTGCTCAGTAGTTAAATTTTCACTGAAAATATTCTGATTGAAATCCGGTTTACTTACATAAGCTAAAATACCACCGGTTTTTACATCCATCACAACAATTGCTCCATTCTTTTCTTTTGGAAAAATTGAACAGATATAATACTGTAGATCATTATCGATTGTCAAGATCATACTGGTTCCATTGACAGGTGGTTTATCAAGATTGTGTTTAAAGAACTGCAGGTTCTGTCCGCTGGCATCTACCTGTAGTAACTGGTAACCATTCGTACCACGTAGCAGGTTTTCATAGTATTTTTCTAACCCGCTTTTACCAATGTAGCTGTTTATAGAATAGCCGTCATCTTTATATTTTGCGTATTCATTTTCATTTATTCTATCTGTGTATCCGGTGAAGTGATTATTATACAGATAATTTCTGATTTTTTCGCTTTTCAGGGAGAGTGAAGGATAATAATTCATCTGCTCGGAAATTTTAACCATTTTTGCGAAATTAATATTTTGTACAATCAGTACATCTTTATACAACCGAAATCTGTTATCGTAAATTATTTTATTGATCTCACCCGGGTTTAAATCGAAATTCTGGCTGATAAATTCCGTTACTTTCTTTTTATCTTGGATTTTATTGAGTGAAATATAAAGATTATATGATGGTTTGTTTAAAACAATCGATCTGTATTTTTTATCATAAATCTCACCTCTGATCGGGAAGACAGTCTTTATTCTTACGAAATTCTTTTCGGCAATTGTAGTGTATTTAGTACTTTCAATGATTTGTAATTTAAAAAGAGACAAAAAAAGAATTAGAAAAACACTAACCAGAGAAAAATTTAAAAGCAGAGGTCTTTGCTGCCTGCTATACATTTACAGTAAGCCTGATTTTTTCTACAATGATGAAAAAATAGAGCGTAATCGCTGTGAAAATTGTATTATAAATTACAGCAAACACTGCCAACAGAAAAAACCTGGGCAATATGAGTGAAGAAGTGATATGATAAAACACAAAAATTGAATAGTAAACAATATTCACGAGTATCATTCCCAAAACAACAATTACAAATCTTTTTTTATTGATATTTTCATGGAAAGAATCAATCAGTAAAGAAATAATAATAAATGCAAAGACGTTCATACCCAACAAAGAAGGATAGGTAAGATCAAGAGCTAAGCCCAGTAGAAATGCAATTGGTAAAGCAATTTTTCTATCCAGCCTGATGTTTAGATAAACCAGGTAAGCAAGAAAAAAGTTGGGTATAATGCCGTAAAGTGCGAATTTAGGTGCGAGCATGATCTGAAAATAAAGAAGCAGTATGCCAAGAATGAAATATCTTAAAATCTTCATTTTATCTCACGTATCAGGCATATTGGAGTAAGTTCTGCTCCCTGTCCCTGCGGATTATCTTTCATCACCTGTTCCATAAATTCTTTGTCGATCCCGTTACTACCACCTATCATCCAACAGCCACCGATATCATTTATGTCCATTACGGCACATTCATTTCCCAGCGAGTCCTTTATTTTTTGAGCTTCGATTTCGGGATCTTTGGGTCCTTTTATTACACAGTTTTCATAAGGTGGAACAGGAGAGGTGGTAGCAGCGTCGATAAGAGCAGCTTGTTTGCCGGCAATACGATAAAAATCACCCTTGCCGCGTCTTCCTGCAAGCCGTGCTAAACCACCGATAAATGCTGCCCACAACATTCTGCAGTTACCTACTTCATCTATTGCACATTGCATGCTTGTGGGAGAACGCAGCCCGACCCCATATTCTACATTGGAAACAAAACGCCACAGAATATTTGCCAGTATTCCTACTTTAATATCTTTCACAGGAATAGCTCTTCCTTGAGTAATGGCAAGAGGACTTTCACTGATAGAAATCATATCTTTTTCTTGTATTATACTTTTTGTATTTAAGCGGACGATATCCAATATGTTGTCTTCCAGAGTAAGAATTTTGGTCTTAATCGGAATTCTTTGGTATTGTTTACCATTCACTTCTATCAACATCGAGTTCTTGTTCATAGCTTGTATCCTTCTTACAAAATAGTACAATTACCTGGTCCAGGCAGGCAGGATCAATAAAGGTTGATATCTGGGCGGTCATATGAGTTTTATCCGGTTCTTCGATGATTTTGGTTACAATGCCAACGGGAAAACCTTTCGGGAAAACAGTTGAAATATTAGATGTTACTATGGTATCTCCCAGCACGATATCAGAACCTAATTTAATTAAAGTCATAAAAGAATTACCATAAATATTAGATTCCATAATACCTTGCAGGTGGGTTCGTTTGGACATTACACCCAGTCTGAAAATAGAGTGATCGAGTGGTAAAACAACAGAAAAATTCTGGGAGACAGATATTATTTTTCCCACAATACCATCGTTGGAGATAACTGGATAATTTGTTTCCACATTTTGCAGCTTTCCTTTGTTGATAATGAAATTTCGTTCCAGGAAATTACCTTTATAACCTATTATATCTGCCAACAGGAAATGATATATTCCCGAATCGTAATTTAATCGGACACTGTTCAATTCTTTTAGCTCATTTTCCAGGGCAGTTATTTTTATTGTTTGCCCGGTAATAGACTGGGCAAGCAGGATATTTTTATTCCTGACTTCCAAAAGAGATTCAATTTTTTTTATTGAAGTAATAAATGGATAAAAAACGGTATTACTTAGAAAAGCAGCTTTTTTTTGTCTTTGCTCGTTATTTCCTAAAAAAAGTGCCAGTGCTAAAAACAGGTAAATAATAATGGGAATTTTTTTTTTCACTTTTTCAAGAAACTATCTTTTTTAGGAGGACTTCCTGGTAATCATCCAGGTTATCCAGAACCTGTCCACATCCTTTCAGAACACATGTAAGTGGCTCGGGCATCACATGAACAGGTAAGTCCACGGTGTCTTGTATCTTTTTATCAAGGCCTTTTAGTTGGGCTCCTCCACCGGTCAGGATCAATCCTCGCTCGGCAATATCGGCTGCAAGTTCAGGCGCTGTTTTTTCGAACAGATGTTTCACCGCATCTATCATAGCTGTTATAGTTTCCGATAATGCTTCTCGTATCTCTTCCGAGGTTACTTCTACAGTAATTGGATATCCTGTAATAATATCCCTGCCGCGAGTTTCAATTCTCAATTCCTTTTCCAAGGGATAGGCAGAACCGATCTCCATCTTTACTTTTTCTGCGGTTTGAATACCAACAAATATATTATTTCTTTTTCTCAAGTAGTTAACTATAGCTTCGTCCATTTTATCTCCACCTACCCTAATAGAGGTATGAACCACAATATGGGAAAGTGAAATGATGGCTATTTCTGTTGTCCCCCCCCCGATATCCATAATCAAGTTACCCTGCGGTTTATGGATGGGAAGATCAGCTCCAATAGCTGCTGCTATAGGTTCTGAAACCAGGTGAACTTCTCGTGCTCCGGCATGAAGTGCGCTATCACGTACAGCACGCTTTTCCACTTCTGTTATTCCGGAAGGGACACACACTAAAACTCTTGGTTTTATTAGAAGGCGTTTTTTCTGAGCACGGAATATCAGATTTCTCAACATCAATTCAGTTACCTGAAAATCGGCAATAACACCATCTTGTAGAGGTTTTATTATTCTAACTTCTTCCGGATTCTTACCCAGCATATCTTTGGCGTCTTCTCCGATAGCAATGATTTTCTTGCTATCAATGGAGATGGCAACCACAGAAGGCTCATCTATTACAATTCCCACTCCTTTACGATAGACAAGTGTATTTGCAGTTCCCAAATCAATTGCAATATCATTGAAAAAAAGACTCGATATATTATCGAAAAACATTTATCCTCCAGGAAAATGTACAATTTTTTTAAACCTATTTGAAATGAGTTCTCATCTGTCAAGAGGTTTATCAGCCTTTTAAGAAATGAAGGCAGCAAAGAAATAAAAAATCAGATTAGAAGTTAAAAAGTTTTTCTCGTTGCAGATATTCGGAGAAATATTTGTTTCTTAAATTTTCATTCTTGCTCATTTGCAATTCATGATCTTCCCTGATAACATCAAAAGCAAGATCCCGCGCTTGCTGCAATAGTTTATGATCCCGCAGGATATTGGCATGTTTGTA
>CBFDCX010000031.1:0-12946 GCA_965603415.1 uncultured bacterium | reverse complement strand
CTCGTTCACAAATGCAGGGTAGGAAAGAAATGTCAAATAAAATAGGAAAAATTTTGAGAAGCGTTCCGGGAATATTGTGTTTATTGTTGTTCTCATCAGAAGTTTTGGGATTTGAACCGGATTTCGAAGATTTTTCCTCTGGTTATCAATTTGAACTCTATCATTCCTGGTTGGAAAAAGGTGATCTCAAGATAGATTTTCCTGCTGAATTCACATCTGATAAAGTAGTGAAAATTTTCCAGGATGCAGATGGGAAAGAAGTGATAGTAGAATATTTCTGGCAGGATTGGAAAATATATGATCAACGGGAAGTACTACCCTATGTTTTTTATGTGGATGAATCAGTAAATATCACTCCCTATTTCACTTATCTGGAATCATTTATATATCGGTTGAATGCTGCAGATAAAGAATATTTGTTTGATTTTGTTGATTCGGAAAGTATTGAGATTCGCTATGCAGGCAAATCGGGCATAGATGCACTCTCACAACTCTGGGATGATTTTTCTTCAAAACGGATCAAAGTGGAACCGATTGAATTTTTTTCGGAAAACGATAAACTCGGATTCAAGATCAGATCGCAGAATTTAACGGAACTGGATATTCTATTTCCTGAAACTTCAGAATTAATAACCATGCTTGATAAGATTAAACTTAAAGAGTTGGAAAAATCCAAGCCACCGTCTTATTATAAACCACGTGAACCTGTTGCAAAAGAGAAAGTACTTCCTGCGATGGAAGAGTTGTCTCTTGCTGAGTATATCAAAAACTTTATCCAAACACCACCAATTCGTGAACTGCTGCACAACAAGATCGGTAACGTACAGGAATTCTTAATATCTGAATTTCCACATCATCAAATAGATCACCAGGAAGAAAAGTATTCGTTGAAGATAGAACCTTATGATCATAATTTCTACGGTGAGTTGAACCTGAAGGTTGAAAAAAATATAGATGGAATTAATATATTATCGTTGAACGATTTTCGATTTTCCGGAAAGGATATCATTTTTGAAAATGGAGAACATATAGCTTTTTCCCGTCTTACAGATCATGAGTTCGAGCAGATCGCACAATTCATTCCGCAGCTTCTCTATGAGCACCGAGCCTTGGGTTCCAGACTACTGAACTTCCTGCTGATACATGACGACATACCTACAACTTTAGTGGTTTACAGTGATGAGCGTGAGTTGTATGAGATCGATTCCTATGCCGATCTATTGCTGCTTCTGAATGAATACTGGCGTGAAAGAATTTTATATTTCAGTCTCAAAGAGGTGAATAAAATTGACGGTTTTATCGAATTCAAGGGATTCCTGATAGCAGATATTCCCGAAGAAGAAAGGTGCGATATGGCTGAGATCCTCTTTCATCTCGATAAAGATTTCAAAATAGACCTGATAATGATGATACTGCATCCGGAAAATAAATTGTGATGGAGATGAAATGAAGATATTTGAAACTCATGCACATCTGGATTTTCCTCAATACAATAAAGATAGAGAACAGGTTTTACAAAACTGCTTTAAAAATGGAATAGAGCACATAATCAATGTGGGAGTAGAGCAGAAAACCTGCCAGCAGAGCATTGCACTGGCAGAAAAATATGAACAGATTTTTGCAGCCGTTGGATTTCATCCGCACGATGCAAAAAAATACGATAGCAATTTCCTGCGGAAAATTGCCCGACATCCCAAAGTTGTTGCTATCGGAGAGATCGGGCTCGATTTTTATCGTGATCTTTCTCCGCGCGATATCCAGAGAAATGTATTCGAAGAACAGATTAAAATTGCCCTGGAACTGGAATTACCAATTATTGTTCACGACAGAGAAGCTCACGATGATTGTTTCGAGATACTGTCCAAGCATAATCCGCAGAAAGTGGTGTTTCATTGCTTTTCGGGAAATGAGATCTTTGCGGAAAAAATCCTCGAAAAAGGCTGGTTCATTTCTTTTACCGGTTCCATAACATATAAAAATAGTGTTCTGGAAAACGTGATCCGTCTGGTTCCACCCGGTAAGTTCTTTGTTGAAACAGATTCTCCTTATTTAACTCCTGTTCCTATGCGCGGAAAGCGGAACTCTCCATTATTTCTTCGTTATGTAATTGAGAAAATAGCTGATATTCGTGGTATCTCTCCCAAGAAGGTAGCAGAGATAACTTATCAGAATGCCTGCAATTTTTTCCTGGTTGGAAAGAAAAATGATTTATAAGGTCAGTTCTTAAAAAAAGCTTGAAAGAAAAAGCCGAGTAAATATTTTTGCCACAGAATTTTTAAATGGAGGGAAGAATGGCTGTTATCATTAACAAAGAAACCTGCACAGGATGCGGTGCTTGTATCGAAACTTGTCCGGTTGAAGCTCTTGAAATGGTTGATGAAAAAGCAGTTTGCGATGCAGAAATGTGCATTGATTGTGGCGTTTGCATTGAAGCCTGCCCCGTTGAATCAATTAGTTTATAAAAAAACTTAATCTATTTTTAGAAATTAAAAGCCGACGCAAGTCGGCTTTTATTATTAATAATATAATTAATCTTTTATTGACAAAATACATGACGAAAGAAAATTTTCGACAGTTTTCCATGTTAAATTTATTTTTTATTTTTACCTTTATGATTATAATCTACGATTATATCTGAAAATGGAGAAGAGTATATGAAAAATTACAACATGGTAATTGATATAGGCAACACCCATATTGTGATGGGTTTCTACTCCGGGGAGACAATAGTGTGTTCCTGGAGATTAAGTACCGATAAATCCAGAACAGAAGATGAATATTACACTATTATTAAAAGTCTTGCAGTAGAGAATGAAATCGATTTTAATAGGATAAACAAAGCTGTGATCTCGTCAGTTGTGCCGGAATTAACACGTCTGTTTTCTCACTTGAACCAAAAATATATAAAATGCTCTTTGCAGGTGGTTGATGCTTATACTGATTTGGGGCTTAAATATCCTGTAAAAGATCCTGGATTTATAGGTTCGGACCTTGTAGTAAATGCTTTTTCTGCCTTAAAAAAATACAAAACAAACTGCATTATCTGCGATTTTGGAACAGCTACCACCATTCAGCTTGTGAGTGCGGACGGTAATTTTTATGGAACTATCATTTCACCAGGAGTGATAACCTCAGCTAAAAACCTGTTTGATTCTGCAGCGTTGCTCTCTAATATTCAGTTGCAAACTCCTGAAACTTTACTGGGAACCAACACAAAAGATGCTCTTCTTTCCGGTATTATAACCGGAAATACAATCATGCTGGATGGATTTGTAAAGGCATTGAAAAAGCAATATAAAAAACTGGGAAAAATCAAAACTATTGCCACAGGAGGTATTGCCGAGTTGATTTGCAGAAATTCAAAGGAAATTGATGTGATAGATAAAATGCTAACCCTGGATGGATTAATAATAATCTGTAAGCAGTAATTAGGTTAAATGAATAAAAAATCATTCCTTCTGATATTAGCACTATTTAGCTTTGGGAGCGTTGCTGCAAACGTATTCATGCCAGCTATCAGCTTGAGCGGATATGCGCATATGGAAGGAAACGAGATCGATTTTTATAAGCTTCACGAAGGATATTCTATCACCAGCGCTCCTAGGAATTTTTTCAGTGGAATTCAAATCACCACAGAAAAAGAGATCGATTTTGAAGAAAAAAATGTTAAACTTCAAGTCAAATATAACCAGATAGAATTATATCCTCCCGTCTACATCTCGTTAGATAGTTATGTTCAAAACAATTTTAAAAAATTATATCGTGATATATTTAAAGCAAACAGCAAGGAATTGCTCAGCACTACAGACAGATCGGAGAGTGCGGGACTTATCCCGGAGATCATTATAGATCTTCCTAAAATCGCTCTTCCCAAAGCTGTTCGCAGGTTCATGGGGAATAAAGCTGGTCGTCTTAGCCTGGATGGAAATCAGAAATTAACGTTTGCTGGCAGCAGCTCTTCCCGCTATGATCCCGGCACTGAAAAGAAAAGAAGCAATAATTTCGATCTGGAGATAAGACAGGATCTGAACCTTCGCCTGAGAGGAACTATCGGCGAAAAGATTCATGTTAACATCAATCATCAATCCAGTTCCGAAAGTGATGTAATTGCCGTGCCAACTGAGATCAACATTAATTATGAAGGCGTAGAAGACGAAGTTGTGAAACGTGTTGATGGAGGAAATATCTCTCTGGCTTTAACCGGCTCCAGGCTTTTCAGTTACAGTACCTCTTCGGAAGGTTTGTTTGGTATAAAAACGGAATTGGAAGCGGGTAACCTGAAAATTACAACCATCCTGGGAAAAGATGAAGCCAAAAAAAGTACTCAAACCTGGCGTGGAGATTCTCAGGCAGATTCTATTGTGATACAGAGCCGTAACTATGTAAAACGGACGCATTTTTTCATCGATCAACCATCTTTATTGTATCAATTGTATAATGAAAGCATTGGTTTAGAAGGCGTTGATTATCCCATGGGTTGGAAAGACAATGCTATTGTGCTGGAAAATGGAAAATGGATATTAACTCCAG
The DNA here is from genome assembly GCA_965603415.1 of uncultured bacterium. Taxonomy (GTDB): domain Bacteria; phylum Cloacimonadota; class Cloacimonadia; order Cloacimonadales; family TCS61; genus JACNIV01. Next base: position 8,416 of record CBFDCX010000031.1, on the reverse strand, counting down.
CAGGAGCTGCTGCTTTACCGAATCCTGAAGAAAAAATTACGGTTTATTTGGACGACGGCTATGCAAATAACAACCAGACAACTATTGAAGGAAATGAAATAAACTGCAATGAGGTTTATAATTTTGATGTTCTGATAGAAGGTTCTGATTACATTGTTGATTATGAGAGTGGAATCATAACCTTAACCCTGACTAATACAATAAGTAAACTCTACACTGTAGGAATCACCTACACCAGGATGGATGGTGAAATTATGGGTGACGATTCATCTGTGCCCAAGCAGGTGAAACTACTGAAAAAAAGGAACCAGGATTTCACTAATGATCCGGAATATTGGAACCTGACCATTCGCAATATCTACAGCCTGGGTATGCAGAATATCCGTAATGACGGCTTTGATCTTAATATCTATTCACTTACTGCCAGTACTGAACCAAATTTCAATATTCCATTCGCTCTTGTGCCAACTGGGAGTGGGCAACCAAGTAGTTTAACATACAATGATTACCTGAGGTTGGATACGAATGTAGACGGGGTGATAAATGGAGATGATGCGCCGATACACCTGGATTCCGGCCATATAATATTCCCCTTTATTAAGCCTTTTTATGCTCTTGAGGACAGCTTGATCTATGAGGATGAGGAAGCAGATTACACAGAATTTAATAATTATATTTCTGTTAAGGGTCAAATAGGTCGAGATCAGATTAACCTGGAAGGAATGAATATTCTGCCGGGAAGTGTGGTTATTAAGATTGGACCTAGTAAAATCGAGCTGACGGAAGGTAGCGACTATCTTGTAGATTACGATTTTGGTTTGATCACTTTTCTCGCTTCGGAAGCCAAAAACCCAGATATAGATATTTATGTTGATTACCAGTTCAGACCATTGTTTTCGGTAGAAAGCAAGACGATCATGGGTATTCGTGCCGATATGCGATTTAATCAGAACCTGAAGATAGGTGGAACATTTATCTATCAGTCTGAAAAAGTAAAGGAAGACCGACCGAAGATCGGTAATGAAAACCGCAGTATCATCCTGGCTGATATTGATGGTGAACTGGAATATGAACTGCCTTTTATTACAAAGATAGTCGATTGGTTTCCACTTATAAAAACAGATGATAGATCGACTGTTACTCTTTCCGGAGAAGTAGCTATGAGTCTTCCCAGAATATACGGAAGTTCCAAGCAACACGATAGAAAAGAAGCCTACCTTGATGATATGGAATCTATTCTGGATACCTATCCCCTGGGAGTAATCAGGGTAACCTGGGACCCTGCCAGCCGTCCGGCAGAATTCCCGGATGGTAATTATATCGATTTTGGAAAAGCCGCAATGAATTTTTATAATCCGCAGGACATATATGCCAGAGATGTATACGATCCGGGATCTCTTACCGAAAAGGAAGAGAGAGAGAAAGTCTCTGTTCTTGCCTGCAAGATTAAGCCACTGGAACTTGGAATTCCAGGCATAGAGATGAAACACTGGACAGGTGTTATGAAATATATCGGGAATGAAATCGATTTTTCTAAAAAGCGTTATATTGAAATATTGGCAAAAGTGGACACCCTGAATTTTAATCAAACTTCAAAACCGGTTGTTATGCATATCGATCTTGGTGCAATAAATGAGAACTTTTATACTTTTACCGATGAAAACGGCGACGGTATACTGGATATGGAAGATGGTCTTGTAGCCCGAGACGGTATTTTGGACGGAGGTGAAGATGTTGGATTGGACAGAATAGCAAATGACGAATCCGGAGATGATCCTGATGATAATTACGATCATTATGATGTTACAATTAATGGTGAAAAAGAATATCCCAAGATTAATGGAACAGAAGGAAACGACAAACTTGATAGCGAAGACCTTGATAATAGCGGTGGTTTGAATACTGCTGATATTTATTTTGAGTATTCTATCTGCCTTAATGATGGTGAAGAATTCTTGGAAAGCGAGTATAAAGGTTGGAGATTATTCCGCATCCCATTGCATGATCCTGAGAATTATCGGATAATATCCAATGAACCCGGGAAAGTTCCCAATATAGAGAAGATAAGTTATGCCCGTCTCTGGTTTGAAGTGGAAGACAGTACAAGAGTGAAAATAGTATCCATCGGTATGGTGGGTAATAAATGGGAAGAAGGTTTCATAAAAGATGAAAACGATAATATCATCGTTTCTGAAGAGGAAACTATGCTGGTTGGCATCATTGATAATCAGAAAGATATGCACTATACTCCAGCACCCTATACAGTTATCGAAGAGAGGGGAGAAGAGACTCTTGAACAGTCTCTGATCATTGATTACACAAATCTTGGCAGCGGGCATCACGCTCTGGCGACCCAGGAGTTCAGAGAACCTTACAATCTTTTAACTTATAATAAAATCAGATTCTGGGTATATGCAGAAGCTTTGGAATTTGCTCCTATCGGAGAAAAACCCGATTCTTTAATAATAAGATTGGGAGCCGATTCACTGAATTATTATGAAATAAGACATGAACTTGAACTAATGGAATATTATCCGGAAATGGATAGAGATGGCTGGCACCAGTTCGAAATACCTTATTCCTATATAACTCACCTGAAATCACTTTCCGTAAAAGATGATGTTTCTTATACAAAAGATGACTACAGATTCAGCATGATCGGTGAACCAAATCTAATCAATATCAGGCAGATATCACTTGGCATGGTCGCCACAGAAGAGTTTAGTGGAAGGTTGTATTTTGATGACATCAGAGTAGCAGATCCCTACGAGGATATAGGCTATGCCTCCAGAGCAACCTTCTTTACAAAATTTGCAGATTTTTCCGATCTTACTATCTACCTTGACTGGAAGACGAATAATTTTCAGTCGTCAGCTATCCGCAGTGGTTCTTACAATACAAATGCCCTTGTTGAAAGAACCCAAATGAACATATCTAATAAATATTCTCTGCACAAGTTCTTTCCTGCCGAATGGGGATTGAGAATACCCGTGAACTTATCCAGGAACCAATCCCTGGGTATCCCGCGGTTCCAATCTGCTTCAGATATTCTAAGAGAAGATCTAAGCGAGGAAGATAAAAAACGTGAAGTTAATAGAACATTGATTTACAATGCCAATATTAATATCAGCCAGGATAAAACTCCCAAAAGTAAGATACTGGCATATACCATAAAAAACACTACTCTTTATTCAAGTATAGAAAAAAAGAAAGACCTCAAGGCCACCAGTGCTGATACTACACTTTCATGGAACTTGAAACATACTTACAAGCTTACCTTCAGCAAAGATGATGTTGATATTGGATTAGGGGGTAATTATAAATTCTTCTTTTTCCCGCAGTCTTTCAATAATACTTTTACCTATACTGATACGGATCCTAAACGCTGGTACTGGGAATCTTATACAGATTCCATTCCGCATTGGGTTGTGAGAAGCAATACCACACGAACCAGAACACTCGACACAGCTACAAATTTGAAATATGATATTTTCAGTGATATTTCCTCTTCATACAACCTTACAACAAAACGAGATCTGATGTTGAGAAATTACTGGAAGAAATATAATATTGGAGAAGAAAAAAAACGTATTCAGGATATCGGACTGGAATACGATCCGAAATATCTGGATAATATCTTTGCGTTCGATGTAGATACGAGCGTAAATTATAATGAAGACCATATTAAAATTGGAACGCAGGATACATTGTATTACAAAGGAAATGTTACAAGAAAGATAGGTGGCAGCTTTACCTTGAAAAACCATGACCTTTTACACAGCCTGGCAACCTGGTTGGATAAAAAACTAAGTCCGGAACCACCCAGCACTCAGGAATTGGAGATGGAAGAAGAAGAGCGCAAAAATTTTGAACAAATCCGTGAAAGCATGCCTGAAGACCAAAAGTTTAACCAAGAAGAATTAGGAAGAGAACAAATTGAAGGAGAAACAAATTTAGGAGATGATTCTCAGGAAGAATCCCGTGATGAAACCGTTCTGAAACCAGCCGAAGGACAAGAACCCGAAATTGTAAAAAAAGAAGATGGTATAACTCCCGGTAAGGACGAGGAAGAGACCGAAGTTCCTAAAAGAAAAAAGAATATCCTGGCTTCAATTGTAGGCTATATCAGCAGGATAGAAAATATTAGAATAAATTATGATAATACTTATAAAACTACTTATGATGACAGAAAAGAACGACCTGATTTTCTATATCAGCTCGGGCTGCCGCATATTCTGAATGAGACCGGTGATAATAAAGAAATACTATCTAAGAATATTAACGACAAAATATCTACTTCTGTTGGATTTCCTATTTTGAACAACTTAAGCACGAATTATGGATATTCTATGGAAATAAAACGTAGCTTTGGTAACTACAGCAATATGTCTGTTACTACAACTTTTCCCAACATAAGTGTGGTTTTAAGTGAGTTTGAAAAACTGATTAAAATTGAAAAAATTCTTACAAGTTCACGTCTGACCAGCAGCTATGTCTATTCTATTACTGAAGATGGAGACCTGGATTTTACCAGTCCGGATAGAGAGAATATCAGGATAAACTTTAATCCGTTGCTCTCCTGGCATGGCAACTGGATTCATAATATTACCAGCAGTCTGAGTGTTAATTATTCCGATTCAAAAACAATAACCCATTATACCAGTTCAGAGAACCGATCAACAACACAATCGCTGGCTGCACATCTCGAATGGTCTTTTGCGGCAGCTAAAGGATTAAAGATACTTTTCTTTAAAAGGACAAAATTGAAAAATGAACTTACCACTCAACTCAATTTTAATCTGGAAAAAATATTTGCCACTATAGAGGGTCGTGAAACGTATGAAGAAACCACTGATAAGATCAAATATACCATCAGCCCGGGTGCTTCGTATAAATTCAGTAAAAATATTTATGGTGGTCTGACCAGTAATTACGAACGGAATGATGATCGTAAACGTAAGCAGAAAACAAGCACTTTCAGCCTGAGTATCTGGGTCGAAATAATGTTCTAAAAAGTGATTAATTCTTAATAAATCATATAACATTCTCTTTCCATACTTAATACTAAATAGCTATTTTACTTGACATTGTTAGAAATTAAAATAAATTCCGAAAACAATTAAGGAGTTTTTATGGTGAGTAGTGCGCAGAAATTCAGGTTAGGAATTTTTATTGTTGTGTTTTCTGTTCTGATGATAATCTTTCTGGTTCTAGTGGCAGGCAGCAAGATCATGGAAAAACGTGATGTTTACTATATCCGTTATGAAAATACTTCAGTTTCTGGCTTGCAGATAGGTGGTCCGGTAAAGTATCGCGGTATCGGCATCGGTCGGGTAGACGATATTACAATTGATACTGAAGATGTAACCAGTATTATTGTAAAGGTAAGTGTAAAATCAGGAACTCCCATCAAGGAGGATATGCGAGCTTCTCTAATTCCCATTGGAATTACTGGTCTGCTGCAGGTTGAAATAACCGGTGGCAGCCAGGAAGCTTCTTTTCTGAAAACAAAATCTTTTATCCCGGCTGGCGTTTCCACCTTCGAAAGTATCTCGGGAAAAGCAGAAATCATCTCTGAGAAACTGGAAAAACTGCTAAATAATCTTGCTGAAATGACTAACGAAGAAAACAGAAAAAAAATAAGCAACATTATTAACAACGTAGATGAAATGATAACCGAGAACCAGCAATCTATCAATATTGTTTTAACGAACCTGAGTTCTACCACCCGAGACCTGGTTATTATAGCTGATGAAACAAGACAGATCATGCTGGAAATGAATAAGATAATGCAATCAGGAGAGGTTAAGAATATTGTTTCCAACACAAAAAAAATAACAAATGATATTGCAAATTCCAACCTGGAACAGTTACTTATTGATATGAATTCTGCCATTAAGAAACTGGATATAACCTTGAGTCATATCGATGCGACTCATCTGGAGAGCAGGCAGGATATTTTAGATACTATCGAAGCCTTGAAGGAAACAACTGAGTATTTGAATGATTTTTCCCGACAGATAAGTGACGACCCGTCACTTCTTATCAGGTCCAGGAAAAAATAACAGGGATGTAAATTATGAGTAAATTTGGAATTCTGTTTTTTGGTATAATATTTATTTTATTATTGGGTTGTTCGGCTGGAGAATTAGTATCTCCCAACTATTATATTCTGGAATATTATCAGCATTCCGAAAAGGAAGAACTGCGTCAGGAAACTCCGCTGGATCTTTCGGTTTATGTGTACGACACCAAGATTCCCAAAATTTATAATAAGAACCAGATCGTAATCAGGCATTTCGGTCCCCGCATAACCTATTCGGATTATGATCTCTGGGGTGTTAAACTTACCAAAACTATACCCGAACTTATCTCTAAAAGGCTGAACAGTTATAATATCTTTAAGCGGACTCAAAGAGAAATCCTCACTACTCGAGCCGATTATGAGATCATTACAAACCTTAACAATATTGAACTTTACAAAGCGGAAACTGTACAGCAGGCCCGCTTGAACATAGATTTTGGTTTTAGAAAAAGTGAACAGGCAGATATACTGGTCGAGCATTCCGTAAATATAGAAAAAGCTCTGCTGTTCGATGATGTGGATACTTTTGTACAGACAATAAATAATATGCTTCTAAATGAAACCGATAACTTTATCAGAAAAATAATTTTATACTCTGCATTGGATGCTGAAGCTGTTCTTCCCTCCATCATAACAAGAGAAGAAGCAGAACCCCTGACATATGAAATTTCTGAAGAAGAAGAAATAAGTGGTGGAAAAGGATTACTTTTGCTTCCTGCCATAACCCGTACAGATAATGAACCCCATTACAAGATAATCGACAAATACGGGTATGAACAATCGGGAAAAATGGGAACTGCCATTCCTCTTCTGGAAGGGATATACAGCATTCAGTATGGTTCAGGAAAAGCCAATCAACTGATGGAACAGGATAATATCAAGGTAGTACCCAGGTATAAAACTATCATCGAACCAGATTGGGGATGCCTGATAGTTGATATTATAGATGAAAAACGAAACTTCACCAAAGTAAGGTATGAAGTATTCGATCTGGAAGATGGTGAAAGTTTCGGTAGTGAATTCCCGGCTGAAGAAGAAGTGGGAGAGCAGGAAAAGGTATGGGTTTTAAAATCAGGCATTTACAAAGTTACAGTTAATAACGAACCCTTTAATACTTACCGGGATTTTACCACGGTTTATGTAGAAAAAGGTAAAGTGCAGAAATTAACGATAGTCATGAAAACCGACGAGGAAGATAATCCTACTAATATGGCTGGAGCCGGGGTCCTGGAAGAAAGTTTCCTAGAAGCATCATTGGCAAATCTCAAGTTTTCCAGCGCTATTCACGGTAATGTGAACATAAACAGCAACAACGAGGCAGATAAAGATAATCCGGAAACAACCATCACCCTAAACACACAATTGGAAAATTACTTGATCTATGATAAAGATCCTCTTCACTACACCATGAAGAACCTGATAGAAGTAGGTACATCTCAAACTACTGATACCGATTTCCGGCTAGCCGCAGACGAATTTGACCTGAAAAATACATTAATCTATTATTTTCTCAAAGATGTTGGCTTTTACAGCCGGTTCGATATGAACTCTCATTTCTTTCCTGAGAAATCTTATGATTCTAAAGAATTCTATTACACAAAGATAGATAAGGATAATATTGTTGCAGATTCTGTTTTTGCAGATGAAGTAACGATAAGTTCTTCACTCTTCCCGCTGGTTCTGAAAGAAGGGATCGGTATTAATTACAGGATATTGAATTTTTCCAGAGCCAATCTAAGCCTGCGAGCAGGTTTTGGCATAAGGCAGGACATCAATAATGATTTATATCAACTTGCAAGTGAAAGCACCTGGTTTGATTCTCAGGAGATAGAACATAGAACCTATAATGAAATGGAATCTGAGAGTACAACCGGTACAGAAGTCTCCGTGGTAGGAAATTTCCAGCTTCCCTTTAACCTGACCTATAGTACGAACGCCGACTTCTTGTTCCCCTTCAGCAAAGATGATGATTATTCCATGGAATGGGAAAATGTGATTAATCTGAAATTATTCAAATATATTTCATTGGATTATAAATTAAAACTTGAGAATAAAATCCCCGAAACAGGTGATGAGTATATTGTAGAAAAACACAGCCTTTTCTTGAGAGTAACTTATTTCCTGAGATAATATGAAATACAAAAACCAGATATTGTTCCTGGATGGAAAATTAACCAAGTTTACCGTTCCCGGTCTTCTGCCTGAATTATCTCAGTACAAGGGTAAGAAGATCAGTACTATCGATCTTTCTGAGGTAAGTTCCATCGATAGTGCAGGGGTAGCATTTCTGGATGAACTTGTATTGAGCTTGCAGGAGTTCACGCCGCAACT
>CBFDCX010000030.1:0-13018 GCA_965603415.1 uncultured bacterium | reverse complement strand
AGGATAGTATTTTTTTCCATATTCAAATTTCAGATTATTTAGGTAGAGTTCCTTTCTCTTTCATCTTTTCATATTGATCAGGGTAGTATTTCTGAAGACATTCCGGGCAAATGCCATGACTGAAATCCACATCGGAATGCTGAGAAAGATACTTTTCAACTTTTTGCCAGTAACCGCTATCATCACGGATCTTCTTACAGTGAGAACAGATAGGTATAAGACCACTGAGAGTTTTTACATCTTCCAGAGCTTGCTGAAGTTCCTTTATCAGTTTTTCCCGCTCTTTTTGTGCTTTCTTCTGTTCGGTGATATCCCTGTAAATAGCATACACACCAATCTGTTTCGAGTCGTGTATAATAGGTTTTCCCAATATCGACACTTCGATTTTTGATCCATCCTTTCTATATCTGATAGTTTCAATTAATTCCAATTTCCCGTTTCTTACTTTGTTTGTGATTTCTTTTGCTTCTTTTCTTTGTTCACCAGATGCTATTAGATCATCAATGGGTACATTGATAATTTTGTCACGTTCAAAACCGAAAACTTTTAGAAATTCATCATTAGCAAGAATAATATTGCTATTGTTGTCACAAAGTACGATTCCTTCTGGAGCGCTGGAAAAAAGTTGTTCAAGATATGTTTGTTGCAATCTTAATTCAGCCTCAGCTTCTTTCTGTTTTGAGATATCTTTATAGATTACAAACGATCCAGCCGCTTTCCCTTTGATTATAATAGGAGCAGCAGATATGGAAACAGGTACAAGAACACCATCTTTGCGTTTTCTTGATGTGTCGTAATACACATAACTCTGTAATGTTTTCACATTCAGGTCTTTTGCTTCCATTTTATTCTCTTCAGGTACTATCAAGTCATCGATATACTTGTCTTTAACTTCTTCTTTAGTGTAAAGAAAATACTCTGTAAATCGCGGATTTATATCAACTATCTTATAGTTGTTATCTATATACACGGAAGGTTCAGGATTTCTCTCGAATATGCTTTCAAATTTTGCTCTGCTTTCTTCCAGTACTTTCTTGGCTTTGTGTTTAACCATAGCCATTTCGATAACAGCATGAATTTCTTTGGAATCGAATGGTTTCAGAATAAAGCCATAGGGACTTGCAGACGTAGCCTGATCGATGGTTTTATCATCAGCATAAGCTGTTAAGAAAATAATTGGTATATCATATTTATTGGTTATTATAGCACCTGTTTCAATACCATTGAGTTTACCATTAAGCATAATATCCATCAAAACAAGATCTGGTGATAGTTTTTCCAGCTTTTTCAAAGCATCTTCGCCTTTTGATATAATTCCAATTACCTTATAGTTAAAATGGACAAGAGTAAGTTTGATATCTTCAGCTATCATTCTTTCATCTTCTACAATTAAGATCTTTAACATAGAATCTCCCATACAGTCCTGATAAATTCTTTAAGAAATTTAAATTATAAAAACAATTCTACTATCACAATATTTACTTAGGATAAATCTGTTTATCATTCAGAATGAGTCAAGTTCAAATTCTTTCTGATAATATTCTTTACAAAAAATATTAACAAAAAATTATTACAAAAAAAGTTATTTGCAAAATTGGAGATCGTATGAAAAATCATGGTTTTAAATTTCCTGATGATCCACGTAGAACTGCTTTGTTCGTTGTTGAAGAGTGGTATCAGAACCTTCTTGCAGAGAGATTGAATAGATCGTATGAACATATTAAAAGAAGCAATTTTGGTGAATACAATATGGCAGTTAATTATCTTACTTCCGTGCTGGAAGAAGCTAAAGCTATAGAAAAAGTTGCGATCTTTAATATAGACCACATGGCTCAGCTTCAATTTTCGGGCAGGGATGCGGTTGCTTTATTAGACAGAGTTTTGCCAACCAGAGTGGGTGAGATGAAGATAGGGCAATGTAAATACACTCTTCTTCTTAACGAAAATGGTGGAGTGATCGATGACCTGATAATAATGAGGTTAAAAAAAGATAGATTTATTCTGGTTATCAATGCCGGACACGACATCACGGATGAAGAAAAGGAATTGAAAGCCGATATAGATCACATTATGGATAGATTGAAAAACGGTGAGGAAGTAACGGCTGAAGATATTTCTGATAAACTAGTTAAGATAGATATTCAGGGTCCATATTCTTATAAGCTTGTTACAAAATTGTATGGTGATTCTGTAATAAAAAATAGGTATAAACCGGACAAAAATATGCGCTTCTTTACATTTAATGAATTTGATCATGAAGGTCATCATTATATTATCAGCAGGACTGGTTATACAAATCGTTGGGGATGGGAATTGTATGTTCCGGTTGCAGTGGCGGAAGAACAATTTAAAAGGATAGTGACCGAAGCTTTGGATTTGAGTGGATTGCTTGTTGGTCTGGGTGGCAGGGATGAAAACCGGATTTCCGCAGGAAATTTTGGACTGCCTTTGAATGGCAGTGAATACGATCCTGTTCATACTCCTACAAATTGTCCATTATTCAATGCAGCTATCAATACAACTAAAGATAATTTCGTGGGGAAAAATGTTCTCCAAAAAGAGATAAATGCCGGAATTGATAAGAAAATGGTTCTTATAATTTCCGAAGGAATAACCATTAGTAGGGGAATCTATAAAGATAGCAAGAGATTGGGAACGGTTAATTCCAGTATTAATTCTCCCAATGTTTCCCAGGAAAAGAGAGAGTTCATTGGTTCGCAAAGGAAGAATGTAAATGGTGCAGAAGGAACTGCTGCTATCGGCTTAGGCTGGTTGTACCAAAATCCGTTCGATACAGATGAAGATGGTAACGATATCCTGATCAAAGATGAAAATGCTGTTCGCATCAGAGTGGAATTTTATCGGGAAGATGAAAATAACAATCCCAAAGGAAAACCTGTTCTGGGTTATATTTCCGGTGATGGTGTAACTCCTGCAACTGCTCCCAGACCTTTGAAGCATATTCAGGATTTGTAAATTTATTGTAATTTAAATTTACAAAAAAAATAAAGACCGATTTAAAAAAAATCGGTCTTTATTATAATGGCGGGAGCGACGGGACTCAAGTCGAAATTGTACACCTTCTAAAGAAAACTCTATATTTAATACATATACGATAGCAGAAACCTTGTTTTTAACTTCTGATGCTGGTAAATTGAATGAAATATTCTTTTCCTCAGGAATACTATAAAAATCATACCGTGTTTGTATCAGGTTAGGTTATTGATATCTATTTCAACAACACCATCTTCTTAACTTTCTGGTAATCACCTGCTTTCAATTTATAGAAATAGATTCCTGAACCGACTCGCTTATTATTAGAATCCTTGCCATTCCAGGTAATAGAATGCTCTCCTGCTGATAGCTGATCGCTGATAAGTGTTATTACTTTCTGTCCTTTGATGTTGAAAATTTCCAGTTTAATTTCTCCAGATTCCGGTAAATCGAAGGAGATAGTTGTTTCTGGATTGAAGGGATTAGGATAATTCGGGAGCAGTTGAAAAGTAGAAAGCTTAGTAAAATTATACTCATCGTCAATGCCTACAAGTTCACTCCAGCTAATTGTAACTTCCTCAAGAACAGGTGAGATACCAGGATTAACGGTTTCGAGTATTACTTTGTATTGGACATATCGATCACCATCATTAAGATAATTTTCCAGACTTCCAGGTGTCGTAATATCTATGGACCAATTACCCATATATTGGGGATCCATGGAACTCCTTACCTGGAAATATAGTGATGTTTCAGTAGGCTCGTCGGAAGTCCAGATAAGGCTGTCCCAGTCAGTACCAGCTTCAATATCGAGAATACTCGAAACGAGTTCACCCGATCCAACACAACATGTTACATCCCACCAGCTGATGTCCGAGTCTTCTTGTGCCACTCCGATTATATCAGGATCACCATCACCGTCCATATCAGCGGTGGCTACATCCCTGGCGCCGTCGAAGTTGCCGTCAATTAAATGTTCGTTCCAGTTTAAGCCTGAACCGTCTGTATTTTCCCACCATGTAATATCATCACCGAAATACGCTGCTCCAAGCACATCAGTATCACCGTCTTCATCCATATCAGATGCATATACCGCGAATGCCCAATTAAAATTACTGCTTATAGAATGTTCTATCCAGCTATCGCCAGATCCGTCGGAATTCTCCCACCAGGTAATTGCCCATTCAAGAGAAGCAGCACCAAGTATATCAATGTCTCCATCACCATCAACGTCAGATGCGAATACCGACCTGGCACCGTTAAAATTGTTGGCTACATCATGATCATCCCAGTTAATACCGGAACCGTCAACATTTTCCCACCAGCGAATATAATCACCATTATAAGATGGCGCTACTACGTCTATATCTTCGTCACCATCCACATCAGCACCGTAAACATCATAGGGTACATTATTGTAACCAATAATATGTTCTGTCCAGTTGCTACCTGATCCATCCACATTTTCAAGCCAAATCACCTCGTTACCTGCATCTGTGCTGAGTAAATCAACATAACCATCACCATTTACGTCGGCTGTGTCTACTGAACTGGCTTCTTGAATTGAGCTGGGAATGGTATGTTCTGTCCAGTTAATACCCGAGCCATCAATATTTTCCCACCATGCTAAATCATTAATGTTACCCCGAGCAGCACCTATTACATCCATATCTCCATCGTGATCCAAATCAGCGCTGCTGATTGATGGATAGGAGGTGAAGCTAGCCACGCTACGATGTGTCCAACTGGTACCTGATCCATCGTTGTTCTCCCACCAGCCTATACTGCCAGAGAAAAAGTAAGGTGGACCATAACGACCAGCTGCTCCCAATACGTCCGTGTCTCCGTCGCCATCTATATCAACCGGACATGCGTAGTTAGCATTGACATAACCACCAGAGACAGGATGCTCCATCGGTGAAGAGTAATCAAGAATCAACTCTCCAGTTGAAGAATACCAATTAACACTGTTTTCCATATCGAAAGTATTACCCCAGTTGAGAACTGGACCTGGAATTCCTGCTCCCCCCGACCAATCCGTTTGTATAGCAGTTTCAGCGATTGCCATAGATCCAACTGCAATCGAAATTAATAGAATAAGCGTTTTCTTTAAAATCTTTCCTCCTTTTTTGAATAGTTAAAAAACAATGATTTAAGAATTACGAATCAAATACAATTTGCCATAAGATGAGTATCAGAATTAAATTTCAATGTAACGAGATGAATACAAATTAAAATGAGAAGCACTTCTTTTATTACTAAGTCAGAAAGGAATTATATATTATTTTTTGTCAAATACTTTTAAAAATAAACTAATTATGATAATTGTTAATCAACCTTCATAGAAAGAAATTCACATTTAGTTTAAAAGGATTGTTTTAGAAGAAAGTATGTCGGATGTAGTTTTATACTCTTTCGAAAAGTTAACGCAAAATAAACACGTTTATTATCAACTGAACGGTGTTTTTGAAGTAAAAGATGGTTAGACAGTTTCCCTTGCCTTTGTATGTTTCTTAAACCTGAAAATAAATTAAATCTGCAATATTAATTTGGCAAGATATTTTTTGAGTTGACAGAAAAAAATTCTTCAATTGCTTTACTCATAATGAAAAAACAGGAAATAGGAAAATTTGAAATGTTACTAACTAGCAAAGATATAAGGGAACCTTACTGCGAAAATTGCAGTATATTCAGATGTTCGCCTAAAGAAAGGAGAAGAGAGATTCATGGGATCTGATCACAAGCATAGGGTTTGTACCTTTCAAGAAGCAGAAGATGCGATCAGAAGGAATGAGAAGATCTACGTAAACGACTGCTTCTGCCGTGGTCCCGCTCGGGAGGGGAACGCGTCATGGGAATACTGTGGACACACCGTCGAGACCTGTATGGGCTTTCATCCGCCACGTGATGATGATCCGCAGTTCAGCTCCAAGGAAATTGGCCGAGAAGAAGCTCTGAGCTTGTTCGAGGACTGGAAGAAGCAAGGCCATTTCTTTCGATTCATGGAGGACGAGAGTTGGATTTGCTTCTGTTGTCCATGCGGTTGCGGTTTCTTCCGTGACGAGGAAGGAAAGAGGGTGGAGGATCCATGTGACAAGAGCCTCCATATTGAGAACACGGATGCTGACACATGCAATCTTTGTGGCGAATGCGTTGATGTGTGTTCCTATGATGCTCGCGCAATAGATCATGGTATGATGAAGGTCATGCGCGAGAAATGCTACGGGTGTTCTGCCTGCGAATACGTTTGTCAGGAGAATGCGATTACGATGGTCCCAAGGGAATAGCAGAGGGTGAACAAGAGAATGCACTTGACCGTCGCTTGCGCGCCGGCAAGTGAGGCCAGGCGTTATATGCTTAATTTTTTTATAGTTGGCTTAGTTCGATATAGAATGTACTTTAATTGAATAAATGAAGAAAAAAGAAAAGACAATATGACACAATTTTTAACTGTTGGAGTGGTTGGAAAATCACTAAAAGAGAACGAAAAACGAGTAGCCATTTATCCGGAACATATAAAACGCATTCCACAGAGATTACGAAAGCAAATCACTTTTGAAGAAGGGTATGGATTGCGGTTTGACGTAGATGACCACACTTTAGCTAAACTAACATCAGGACGAGTTGCTTCCAGAGAAGAAATACTGAAAGTTTGTGATTGTGTGCTAATGCCCAAACCTATAGCAAAGGATTTGTCTGAGATACGAGAAGGTGCAACTGTTTGGGGCTGGCCGCATTGTGTACAACAGAAAGAAATTACTCAAGTATCAATTGAAAGGAAATTAACCCTTATTGCCTGGGAAGAAATGTTTACTTGGAGCCGAACAGGTGATAAAACCATGCATATTTTTTATAAAAATAATGAAATAGCAGGCTATGCCGGTGTAAATCATGCGATAAGTCTTGTCGGAATTGTTGGTAATTATGGAAAACCACGAAAAGCAGTAGTACTCAGTTTTGGATCGGTGAGTCGGGGGGCAGTATATGCATTGCAAGGTCAAGGATTTCAAGACATCACGGTCTATACGGGTCGTGTAGCAACAGATGTGAGTGATCAATTGCCCGGAATAACGTTTAAACAAATGAAAAATGACAATTCAGGAAATTTACTTGCAGTTGAATCTGACGGCAGTACCCGTCCATTTTCAGAAGCATTATCAGATGTGCAAATAATTGTTAACGGAACCCTTCAAGATACAGACTATCCTAAAATGTTTGTATCTGCACATGACTCAGATAAATTAATGAAAGGCAGCCTAATTATTGATATAAGCTGTGATGAAGGAATGGGTTTTTGGTGTGCTAAACCAACATCCTTTGAACACCCGTTGTTTGAAGTAGCAGGTAAATATTATTATGCAGTAGATCACAGCCCTAGTTTTTATTGGAATTCTGCCTCATGGGAAATTTCAGAAGCATTACTTCCATTTTTGCCCAAAGTTATTGGGGGACCCAAGATTTGGGAAAAGAATAAAACAATTTCTAAAGCTATAGAAATTCGTAATGGAGTAATTCAAAATCCAAAAATTCTTTCATTTCAAAACCGCGAGGAAGAATATCCACACAAATATCGTTAATTAAAATATTAAGTTTTAAATATAGACCGCATATAACAATGCAATCAACCTGAACAAAAACGCGTACGGGTTGAGTCTATGTTAGTCAATCCGGGCAAGTTTTTTTATTTAATAATCATTTCCTTTTCTCTGCTTTCTTTATGATAATGATTGTCAAATATTTAAATGCTAACCCACCCAGGCAAGGGGGAGCACCCCCTCGTTTTCTATTATATCTTACGCTTACACACCTTTTCGCTATTTCATTCTTTTATTTCACCAACACCATCTTCTTTACTTTCTGGTAATTACTTGCTTTCCCAGATGAATTGGGAGAAAATAAGTTTGCTGGCGAATAATTTCAAATTAATTTATGCTAATTGATGATTATAATGAAAAAAATTTGCACTTGACAGGAAAAAGGTTATTTTTTCACATACCCCTCAGGGGTATAAGGAGGAACGATGAATGAACGTTGCGAACATTGCACGATCAGGCATGCACACCATTCTGAAGAAATGAAAAAAGATTTCAAGCACAGGCTTAACAGGATTGAAGGGCAGATTCGTGGAGTTAACCGGATGATCAGTGAAGATGTTTACTGTGATGATATTCTTAATCAGATTTCAGCAATTCAATCTGCTCTTACATCCGTTTCCAAACTATTATTGGAAGCCCATATGAAGAGTTGTATTGTGGAGCAGATCCAGGAAGGAAAAACAGAAGTGATCGATGAAGTTATGATAACGATAAACAAATTAATGAGAAAATAGGAATTCTTATGAAAATAGTATTTCTAATATTACTTTCATTCAGTTTTTATTTTCTTTCTGCGAATGAAGCTCTTGATAAATTGATAAACGAAGCTATGGAAGCAAATCTTGAGATTTCAGCTATCGAATTTCAGATCAAAGCATTAAACGAAAAAGAGATATTTGTGCAAAAGTTAATGGATCCGATGTTCACTATTGAATACAGCAATGTTCCATATGAAACCTGGAAATTAGATGAAAATCCGATGTCCGGAATTCAGTTAAAGCTAATGCAGACAATCCCGTTTCCCGGCAAAAACAGCAAGCGAAAAGCAGTTGCTGAATCTGAAAGTCAGATAAAAAGTCGGGAACTTGCAGAGTTTAAACTTCAATTGAAAAATGAAGTAAAAAAAGCATATTACCAATTATGTTTGAACAGAGAATTTAAAGCAATTTCCTTGAAACACATTAACCTTCTGGAAGACCTTATCGAAACGATAATCATTAAATATGAAACCGGAAAATCCGCACAATCCGATATTCTGCAAATGACATTGATGAAAGAAAAGCTTCTGGATGATTTGGAGGATTTCGAGCAAAAAGAAAGTGAAATACAGGCAACCTTAAATTCCGTTCTGAATCGCGATGCGAACACATTTATAAGTACGGATCGAATTGAACTCGATCTGAATAATGAAATTGATTTTGATGCTTCACTTAAGTCAGCAATAAAAAACCGACCACTTCTGAAAAAGATTGAAGAAACTTCCAAAATGAAGAGACTTTCTTTTCAATCGGCAAAACGTGAACGATTGCCGGACATCACTTTGTGGGCAGGATATCGCATCAGAAAAGATATCGGAATAATGAAAAATGTGGATTTTGTATCTGTAGGTTTTTCTTTTCCTATTCCACTGGATATGAAGGGCAGAACAAAAGCAAAAATGAATAATGCAAAATTTATGGAAAAAGCAGTAGATGAAAACTACAAAAATGTTTTGAACAAAATTTCTGAAATGCTTCTTATGGCTACTTCAGGCTTGGAACGACAAAAAAATAAAATCAATAATTATAATGATAAACTAATTCCAGATGCGGAAAAAACTTTAAGTTCGATTTTATCCTCATATAAAACAGGAAGAGCAAATTTCACAGATCTGTATCAAGCTCAACTTCAGCTTATTCAATTTGAGAAAATACTCATCAAATCAGAATTTCAATATGCAATTTATGAATCAACAATTGAGACTTTGAGTGGTGGAAATTTAAGGGAGAATTAAAATGAATAAAAAATATTCCATAAGACTTAATATGATTTTACTAATATCAATCATATTATTAGTGGGTTGTACTGCAAAACAGAACAAAAGCTTACAGCATAATCATTCAGAAGTAGATTATTATACTTGCCCAATGCATCCTACCGTTGTTCAGGAAGAACCTGGAGAATGCCCGATCTGCGGAATGGATTTAGTCCCGGAAGAAAGCAAGAAAACCGATGTTCCGGAATCAAGTTCGGGACAATATTACACTTGTGGCATGCATCCTGAAATTGTGCAGAATGAACCCGGAAATTGCCCGATCTGCCACATGGAACTTGTCGTGAGGAAAGCAAATACCGGTGAAGATCAAATATCCGATAAAACGAAAACCATAACTATTGATCCGACAATTATCCAGAATATGGGAATTCGGGTAAAGCATGTTCAATATCGAGATATTTCTCATAACATTCGAACCATTGGAAAAGTAGAACTTGCTGATGATGAGAGTTTCAAAATTAACCTCCGTTTTTCGGGCTGGATTGAAAAAATCTTTGTTAATAAAATTGGTCAAAAGATCGAAAAAGGAGATAAATTATTTGAGATATACTCACCGGAATTGATCTCTGCCCAGGAAGAATTTTTATTAGCAGTAAATAATTATGGAAAGGAACACGATTTTACAAAAGCTTCCGAAAGACGGCTTCTTCTATGGAGTATTCCTCAAACCCATCTTGAAAAGATCGTTATGGAAAGCAATGCTCAACAGAATGTACTTTTTGAATCTCCATTTAATGGATTTGTACTTCATAAATCTATCCAGGAAGGTTCGAAAGTAAAAGCCGGAACAGATATTTATCATATTGGGAATTTAGATAAAATCTGGATTTTAGCTGATATTTACGAGTTTGATACTCCTCTGATCAAAATCGGTCAAAACACAGAAATAGAATTAACAAATCAACCTGATAAATTATGGAAAGGGAAAATATCTTATATTTATCCTACTTTGAATCCCAAAACCAGAACTCAAAAAATCAGGATTGAGCTGAAAAACACAGAGTTAAATCTAAAGCCGGGAATGTTTGCAAATGTCGAGATTGAAGTAGAGGAAATGAAGAATGTACTCACAATACCAACAGAAGCAATAATCCATTCCGGGGAGAGACAGATCGTTTTTGTCAGCAAAGGAAATGGAAAATTTGAACCTCGAGAAATTCAAATCGGTTTATCAGATGATTCGGAATATTATACTGAAATAATATTAGGATTAGAAGAAAATGAAGTTGTAGTTGTTTCCGGACAATTTTTATTAGATTCAGAAAGCCAGTTGCAGGAAGCTGTTCAGAAATTGCTCGGCGCCAGATTGCAGAAAAATATCGGTTCTGATAAGCTTGAAAATCATGAACATTCGTCTGAACAAACAACTTATTATACCTGCCCGATGCATCCTAATATTGTTGAGGATAATCCAGGTGATTGTCCAATATGCGGTATGGATTTAATTGAAGAAGATATTTAAGGTATAATGAAATGTTAAATAAAATTATAGAATTTTCTATAAAAAACCAGTTATTTGTATTGATCTTCACAACAATTATCATTGGAATTGGATTTTGGGCAATGTTTAACACACCTGTTGATGCTATTCCGGATCTATCTGATATTCAGGTGATAATCTTTAGTGATTTTCCTGGTCAGAGCCCACAAGTTGTTGAAGAACAGGTTACTTATCCACTCACCTCAGCAATGCTTTCCGTTCCTTTTGCAAAAAGTGTGCGCGGATATTCCTATTTTGGTTTTTCAATGGTGTATGTAATATTTGAAGATGGAACGGATATTTACTGGGCACGCTCAAGAGTCCTGGAATATTTGAATGTTGTTCAGGGAAAATTACCTAAAGGTGTAAATGTTCAGCTTGGTCCTGATGCAACCGGAGTTGGCTGGATTTACATGTACACTTTAACTTCTGATAGACACGACCTTCAGCAACTACGTTCAATTCAGGATTGGTATTTAAGGTATGAACTGATGTCTGTTCCCGGAGTTTCGGAAGTTGCTGGTGCAGGAGGTTATGTAAAACAATATCAAGTTGAGGTTGATCCGGAAAAATTACGAGCTTACGGCATCAGTTTGCAAAAAGTCAATATGGCAATTAAACGTTCTAATAACGATGTTGGTGGGAAACTCATCGAAATGGGTGAGACAGAATATATGATACGCAGCAAAGGATATATAACTTCGCTTGATGATTTAAAGAAAGTACTGATTGGAATCGATAAAGTTTCTAACACTCCGATCTATCTTTCGCAGATCGCAAATATTCATATCGGACCGGAAATCAGACGGGGAATTATCGACCTGAATGGTGAAGGAGAAGCAGTAACCGGAATTATTGTAATGCGTTACGGCGAGAATGCAATGGAAGTTATTAAAGGAGTTAAAGAACGGTTGAATGAATTGAAAAGCGGTTTGCCTGAAGGAGTAAAAATTATAACTTCATACGACCGTTCCAGCTTGATTCAACGCGCGATTAATACTTTAAAAAATACACTTTTATTACAGATGCTTGCTATTGCACTAATCTCAATGATCTTTCTCTTGCATTTCCGTTCTGCTTTTGTTGCTATCTTTACTTTGCCGGTCGGTATTCTGATAAGTTTCATTTTGATGAAAATATTTGGAATTTCAGCAAATATAATGAGTCTGGGAGGAATTGCTATTGCCATAGGTGTAATGGTTGATGCTTCCATCGTGATGGTTGAAAATCTTCATAAACAAAGGGAACGTCACGCTGATAAGCAACATCATGAACTTGTTTTAAAAGCTGCCAAAGAAGTTGGTCCGGCTTTGTTCTTTTCACTTCTTATTGTTACTATCAGTTTTTTGCCCGTATTCACTCTTCAACAGCAGGAAGGAAGACTTTTTACACCACTTGCCTTTACAAAAACTTTTTCCATGGGAGCATCCTCGATCCTGGCAATAACCATAATTCCAGTGCTGATGTTTTTCTTTGTAAAAGGAAAAATACGCAAAGAAAAGAACAATCCGATCAGCAATTTTTTTATAAAAATCTACAAACCGGTTATCAGGTTTGTTCTCCGATTTCCGGTTTTAGTGATTTTCATAGCAATAATAATTTTGATCACAACATTAATTCCCTTTTCCAAACTCGGTTCGGAATTTATGCCGCCTTTGAACGAAGGCGATCTGCTTTATATGCCGACAACTCCTCCCGGAATCAGCATCACAAAAGCAAAGGAACTCCTGCAGCAGACCGATAAGATAATAGCTTCCCATCCGCTGGTTGCTCACACTTTAGGTAAAATTGGCAGAGCAGATACTTCGACAGATCCGGCACCACTTTCCATGATCGAAACACTAATAATCCTTAAGGATAAAAAGGAATGGCCCAAAGGGAAAACCATTGAGGATATAATCAGGGAATTGGATA
>CBFDCX010000029.1:0-13104 GCA_965603415.1 uncultured bacterium | reverse complement strand
CATACAAAAATTGAAAGAACTACAAAAATGAAAAGTTTTTTCATTTTTCCCTCCTTTTTTTTTGTGCCTGCTATTTATATTTAATAGAATAGCTTAATTGATAATCGATGTGGTGTTTCCAGGAAACTCTCAGTCAAATCCCCCATATCTGAATAAGAGTAGTCCAGATTTATAAGTGCAAAATTAGTTGGAATGGTCCAGCCAAAGCCAGCAGAGAAAGTAGCAGCATCATAACCAAACTGATAACCTGATCTAATCCTGAAAGTACCGATAGAATATTCTGTCCCCAGGTTGTATGTTTCACTTCTATCTACACAGTTATCCAACTGAGCAGAAATAATAAGTTTTTGATTATTTGCATTGTAAACATTCCCAGCTACACCCAGTGAGAAATTCATTGGTAATTTAAAAGGAGCTTCTTCTCTGTCTTCATCAATAAGACCGTCACCATCGTTATCCAGAAGGTCGAATGGGTCTTCATCAAATTCACCATCATCATCATTATCAAGATCATATTTTAAATCAGGACCAAAATTTCTCAACGACATTCCAATAGTAAGATCATTCCAACCTGTATTGTACAATGAACCAAGATCAATAGAGAAGCCATTTACTGCATATTCATCCAAATTTTGTCGTAGATATTTCACATTAACACCGAAAGAGAATTTATCGGTAAATGAATTTG
The DNA here is from genome assembly GCA_965603415.1 of uncultured bacterium. Taxonomy (GTDB): domain Bacteria; phylum Cloacimonadota; class Cloacimonadia; order Cloacimonadales; family TCS61; genus JACNIV01. The sequence continues at coordinate 12,416 of CBFDCX010000029.1, read as the reverse complement.
CATAGGTAATACCAGCACTTAGATCACTACAGGCAAATTTTTCACCTGTAGCTTCATCAAAGGATTCCTCAATATATACATCCATCCACGGCATATGGAGTAATGCTACATGAAGTCCTAATGTCCCAAAATTAGTGACTCTGGAAGCTGCAATATACTCATACTGAATATCTGCCAACCATTCGGTATGAGATAACAAAATTTGGTTCTGAGGTTTTAATGCCAATCCTGCCGGATTCCAGTAAATGGAAGAGATGTCATCTGTTACAGCAGTATAAGCTTCACCCATTCCAATAGCTCTGGCATCTATTCCTATTTTCAGAAATTGCAAACCAGCAGTTCCAGCTTTGGGAAATATGTCTGCCGATACCAATCCGGGAATCAACAAAAATATTAGTACTAAATAAACATACCTTTTCATATTTTTACCCCTTCATAATTATTTAATTATAACGAATTTGCCAACCTTGATATCGCCAGAGTCTTTATCTTTTACTGAAAACAGATAAACACCCGGTGCAATTATCTGGTTGTATTTTGAAAGCAGATTCCAGGATACTATTCCGTCGGGAGCCAAACCGCTGGATGCAGCTTTACTAATAGTGATAATATCTTCATTGGCAGCTCCTTCATGATCAATCTGGTCAACCAGGTCTCCTGCCAAAGTGTAGATCTTTATCTTACATCTCGAGGGAACATTAACAAACCAGATACGACGACTCTTGTCACCTTTTTCATCATTACTTCTGCGTCCGTCAAACTTGCTTTGACCAATATAAGGATTGGGTACAACAATGATTTTGTCCATATCTGTTTTTGCAGAAGGACCAGGGAAGAAAATCCTCATATTTCCATCTCTACCAGATTCCAGTGATTGTAATTCAACACTGGGGATACCTCTATCCCACGCGGTAGCCGCAACATAATACTCAATTCCCTTAGATGGATTATATATTGTTGAAGTATAATATCTACGTGATAAACGATCCTTGATATTATCTTCTAATTCAATTCCGTTTACAACTTTATTTTCTCCCAGATGATCTTCCAGTGGAATAAGTCTATCATCGTAAATCGCCAGATAAATATGGTCTTGAATACCTGGATTTTTAAACCAGAGAGATTGATCATTGAAACTCCATGAATAAATATCTGCCGGAACATCTTCGTATTTTTTTTCAGCATCGTAAAGTGGATAGCCATAAATAGTATCACCAATTGAATAATTAACTAGTTCGTACAGGTCATTAAAATGATAATGAAGAGTGTCATCTTCGGTAGCAAAACCTAGATTAGGTAATCCTTTGTCCTGCAACCACATTGTACCACTTCCTGAAAAATCTTTAAATTGTTCAGAGCCTGCGTTTACCTGATAATCTAAATTATCTTGGGCGGTTTCATGTTTGTCCCATCTTTCCTGCAATATCCAGAATTCTTGAGAACCACTACCAGATCTACCCCACAGAGCATAACCTTGAAAGTCATGACGCAGTCTGAAACTTGTCCATGGATTAATACGAGCATTAATATTATCAATTCCATAATTACTGGGCCAATATTCTTCCGGCATACCTGTAGTATCAGTAATACCAACTTCATAATAACTATCTATACCCGGAATATCAATCTGCCAGCCGATATCTTCATTAGGAATAGTTTTGCTATCCTGGTTATCCATTTGCGATCTATTGTCCCAGTATAAGTCTATTGCATCACCATCATCAACGAGTTCAGCATACATATTGGGAATAGCAGGAGGTTCGGGTGCTTTATAGTGTGCAAAAGTATCTGGTAAAATTACGGTTTCCAATGTTTGAGGATTCTCATAAATATCTTTTGCCCATACTGCCTGAGTTTTAAGTTCCTCAACATCTTCACCCGGGAATACGGCAATCACGATCTTCATAATTCTTTCCGGAGCCAGATTCCAAGAGCCAGAAGTAGGATCAGACATACCCTGCATATCACCATAGAAGGCAAATAAGTAACGAGTATCATCGGGATCATCCATCTGAGAATTTGGCTCATCACGAAGAGATATATACTTATCATCGTCAGGATTTCGGTTGGTTAGCAGCCAGTATTTTTCATTTGATGTTGGAGTACCAGTTGGGTTTGGGTTACGAGGGTCACCGTCATTAGGTCCATCTCCTCTGTTCCAATACCAGCAGGCAAATTCCAATTGTTCCGGGTCTGGAGTACAAACACGAGATCCCACATAACCGGTAGTGAGTCCCTGATCCTGATCTGCATCAAAGGTATAGGCAAACTCAAAACCTTCACCGGGAACATAACTACTGATATCATCTAAAGATCTTGTATCACCGTCATAAGCCTGAGGACCTACATCGGAATCCATATAAATGCCCATTGCACAATCGTATAGAGTGTCTACTATATTCATATTAGTAATATTAAATTCAATATATACAAGGTTTTTAATATAATCATAACTCCACTGGTAACTCAATTGGCGAACACGAACATTCAAATGCTCGTATTCTCCATGATCGTTACCGGAAGCACTTCCACCCCAGTCACGTTCACCACTGGTTCCAAACAGACTGTAGTCATAATAAAAAGAAATGAAATCCTGCTCGGAGACAGGATATCCGTCTTCATCAAACAATCCATCTCCATCATCGTCGTTAACTTCACAGAAGTTATAGTTTTCATTGGCTCTGGAACTAAGGTCAACAAAACCCAGCGGGAACCAGATATCTTCATTTGCTTCGATTGTAGCAAAATCTGCAGGATCTGTCCATTCATGCAGCCAGGTTTCGCCATACATGGCAAATTCAGTAGGGAGTTCTTCAGATCTTCTGAATGGAAATGCCCAACCTACCGGGTCTTCATCGATCTGACCATCACCATCATCATCTATAGCCCGTCTGTGCTTTCGAATTGAAGCCGTCATAATAGTATCCGTAACATTATAAAGACTATAAGCAGGTCCGAGAGTAATCGTTTCCAGAGGATTGTATGCCGGTAGAAATTCATATAGGTCTCGATCACCATCAAAACCTACAGTTGTTAAAGTATCAACGCAAAGATTAAGCTCCAAACTCCAGTCAGGATTAAGAACAAGGCTATCACCCTGAATAATATACTGTGTTATTACATCATCTTTGTCAGTTGGATTTTCATCTATCCAATATAATTTCTGACCAAATACATTTCTTCTGATTTTTTTTGCTCCGAACCAGAGAGCTCCCTGATATAGATAGTCAATTGCACTTCCACCCGGATACTCCAACGAAGGCCATTGCGGTTGAATATCATCTCCTGAACCAAAGAATCCGTAGTTACTTACTCTAAGCCAGATGTTACCTACATTATGGTATTTTATCAAATCGAATTTCTTATCAAAATTGGAACCATCAACAGATCTGGCAGTAAGAGCTACGCTCAAAAGCATTAAAAATGTAAGAGCAAGAACAAATTTTAAATTAACTAATTTCATACAAATTCCTCCACTATTCTTATGGATTTTATTATTTTATTCCAAAGTAAATGTTACTGGAAAAGTAACCCAAACAGCAACAGTTCGTCCACTGCTTTTAGCAGGTTGAAATATCCACTGTTTCACAGATTTAATAGCAGCTTCATCTAAACCGCCAGGACCTGCCATTAATGATTTTACAACTTCAATAGCACCCACAGTACCATCGGCAAATACTTCAACTTCAAGAATAACTTGACCTTCAATTCCGGCGTTCCGGGCAAATGTAGGATATTCCAACGGAGCCCGTTTTATCGGTATAGGAGCCTCTTCATAAATTACGAATTTTGAGGTCTTACCCAGCACTCTAGTTTGAATATCATCATAGGGGTCAAGTGTGGTTTTGTCGATTGTATCGATCACTTCGATATCTTCGTCATCATCACCTTCCAGATCGTCTTCCACAACAATTTCCACAATAGGTTTCACTGTCTCTTCCGGTGGTTTAATCTTTTCCTTGATCTCAGGTGGAATATCTAACGATATTATTGCAGTTATTTCCCTTTCATATGATTTTATTTCTATTTTGGGAGATACAATAAACGCAAAAAGAAGAATCAGGATCGCTAGGCTGACCGACTTATCGTAATAAGTTTGGGCAATATCTTTCCAATCAATATTTTTTTTATACATTGCCACCTACCTTTTCAGCTTAGCTTCAAAGTATACACGGAGAGCATTTGCTTCCCGCAACTGATTTAAGATGTCTGACATGATGCCATAATTCGTTTCTCTGTCTGTTCTGAAGCAAGCGAGCAAATTGAAATCTTCCGATAGTTTCTTCTGCATTACCCATTTAACATCGGGAATTGAAACAATAAAATCATCGATCGAGATAATACCGTTTCTATTTACATAAATGGTTGAAGAGTGAGTACGGGGTATCTTTTCGATACTGGTAGCCCGGGGCATTCTTACCGGTAAGCCTTTTTCTCTGACGAATACTGTGGAAACCATAAAAAACAGTAGAAGTAAAAAGGCAATGTCAGACATGGAAGCTGTAGGGATCATAGTTTCAGGTTTAGTAGTCTTTTTAATTTTTGCCATAATCACTTCCTAATTTGTTGATAGAGATATCTTTTCTGCACCAGCTGCCTGGATCTTATCAAGAGCCATAACCATAAACTGGTATTTGCTTTTTCTATCGGTCTTTAATGAAATAACCATATCAGGATTTTGAGTTACAAGCCTTTTGATCTTGGCTTCTAATTGATTCATGGGAACCTGTTCATCAACACCACCGGAAATAACGGCTATCCGTCCTTCTTTATCGATCCATACTTTTGTAAGGTTCTCATCCTTTAGTTTCACCTTTTTCATATCTGCTTGTGCGACTGCAGGTAAAACTATACCAAGACCTTTTTTAATATCGAACTTGGTAGTTGACAGAAAGAAAACAAGCAGCAGAAAAGCCACATCAGACATTGATGCGGTGGGAATTCCACCCATATCTTTTCTTTTTCTGCGAAACATTAATCCCCCTTATTTGGATTCAACAAGGGTTTCTACGAGTTTTTCCGAACCTCTCTGCATATCCATTACAAGCCCATCGACCATTCCCAGGAACATATTGTTGAAAAATTGCATGGGAATAGCAACAGCAAGACCAGCTGCTGTTGTGACAAGTGCGATCTGGATACCGGTAGCAACAATTGTGGGTTCCACTTCACCTGCAGCAGCAATATCGCGGAAAGCTTTAATCATACCAACGATTGTTCCAAAGAAACCGAACATTGGTGCAAGGTTTATAGTTGTGGAAAGAGGAATAAACCCTTTTTCCAGGAAAGCCATTTCGATAACACCGGCATTTTCGATTGCTTTTTCAACAGCATCAATACCTTTATCAACTTTTAAAAGACCCAGATGCATGACAGCTGCAACAGGTCCTTTAGTTCCTTCACAAAGTTTGATTGCTTCATTATATTTTTTATCTGCAACCAAGGGAATTAATTTATCAAGAAATTCCTTCAAGTTAATTTTAGCATAGTTCAGGGAAATTATTTTCCAGATAACTGTAGCCAAACCCCAGATAACAAGAAGAAGAATTGGATACATAACAAATCCACCCTGAATGAATATATCTACAAGGCCGCTACCTACGATCTTACGGGCAAACATTTCCAGACCACCGGATTCAGGTGCTTCATCAAATGGCAACTCTTCTTCAACAACAGTTTCTTCAGCTATAGCTTCATCTGTCAATTCTTCCTGAGCAAAAGCCATAACTGTAAATGTTAAATTAACAAAAGCTATTAATGAGATTATTATCAAAAACCTTTTTCTCATTACTATTTCCTCCTAAGGGTATTTTTTATTCTTAAAAATTAAACGCCATTCCAAATTTTATAGTTCTTCCTTGGGATACATTGGCAGGATTCTTAGTAGAAAGATCATGAATATACTGAGTTTCCAACGCTGTGTAACCATCAGGAAATTCGGGCGAAACGCTATTTGGTTCACTAATTTCATCTCCATCATAGTAAGGAGAACCAGTATATGAATAGACATTAATAACATTAACTTTATCAAACAGATTTTGAATACTTATATAAAATTTGATACTTGATTTTTCTGAAAAAGCAATCTTTTTGGTCATCCTCAAGTTAGCATTTTCAGTATAAGGTTTTACTTTACTGTTTGTATCAAACGTAGAACCTGTGATAGTAGTTGCAGTGTAGGGTGTTCCGCTTGCTATATTATAATTCAAATTAATAGAGAAATCATCTGTAATGGAAGCAGGTAAAGCAAAGTCGGTAAATGGCATATAAAATTCTTCACCTTTAGCCACCCTGAAAGTTATGTTAAGACCGAAGTTATGACGCATATCCCAATTAAGAGGAAATTCTCTCAGGTTTGATGGTTCAGCTTCTTCTACAACATTGGAGTGATTGCCACTTGCCCATGCCAAAGAGTAGGCAGCAGATCCCATAAGGAATCCTGAAAGCCTTTTTTCAAGATTAATATCAATTCCTCTGGCGCTACCATAATTTTTTGACTGATATTCCAGAAATGAGATGTTTTGATCTTCAATACCCGTTTCTGGATCTACATAAAATTTCTCTATCGTACTTACGTAATTATAGATGTTTTTGTAATAAGCCTGAATGTCCATTACATAATTTTCACCGAGTTGTTTTTGCAAACCAACTTCATAAGTAACAGTGATCTGAGGTTTAAGGTTGGATGATCCTACAACAATAGGGGTATTGCTGATTATAGCATCCTGAGGACGGGCAGTGGTGAAAATAAACTGCATTTGTGGAAGCTGGTTCTGATAGTTATAAGCAAAGTGCATAACGCTTGTTTCGGAAATTGGATGAGACACACCCAGACGGGGTGAAATCATCATCTGAAATCTATCATCTTTATCGAATTCTTCCCAGTCATATTCTCCGTTATCTTGTAGAATCTTATATTTTTCTCCCAGGTACCAAAAATCAAAGCGAAGACCGGCATTAATAATCATTCCTTCCCATTCCATTTTATCTTGCAGGTAATATGCCGCTTGTATAGGGGATGATTCATATCCGTCGGTATCTCCTGAAGCAGCTAATGTAGCAGCATAGAGGTCTGGTAAATCATAAATATAGACATATCTAGTAGTATCTTCTACGCTTTGAATAGAATCTACTGGGATTCCAAAGGTTTGGAGATAGTCCATATAGCGTACTTGATCTAAAACCCAGGGATTGACTAACCTGTTTTTCTTGATATTATGTTGAGTAAGCTCAAAACCTGTTTTAAAACCATGTATCTCATTATATTGGTATTCAACATCTGTTCTTAATGTTACCACACTATTTTCATCATCGCCAAAGAATCCGGACACTGATCCTGGTCGTACGAAGTTAGCATAGCCGGCAATATCCTTTTCCATACCATCAGACATGATTTCCCAAGGAATTTGTCTTTCATTTCCAGTAAGATTATTATCATCCATCAAGTAAATTATACCCGAACAATCTCCCATTTCATTGGGATCGATCAGTACAAAATTCTCTGGATCCAAAACAAAAAAATCGTCTCTACTAATGCCCTTTGGACGATCTTTTTGTTCTTTTGTATAGTAATTTAATTTCAATTTAAAGTTTAATTTTGGATTCATCGTATAATCGTAAGTAACAGCATATTGCTGCTGTAGTGATTCACCCACATTAAAATGATCAAGTGCATATTTCCATCTGTAGTTAAAACTATTGTATGTACTTTTATCACCCCTTAAAGAAAACGTAATGTTTTGTTTAGCATTGAATTTATATTTCAATTTCAGGTTTGCATTGTAAAGATTTACATTCCTGTTACCGAGATCAAATCCAGCAAAATCATCTCTTTCTGCATATGGATCGGAAGAACTGAATGTTGGCTCGGTGAGATATTTCAATTCTTCATTCGGATCATTTACATAATGATCTTTATAGCGTGTATCGTGCCAGTTGGCTGCACAATTAAAGAAGAAAGAAAATTTATCTCTGAGTGAAGAAACAAGGGGACTGAAAACAGGTCCACCAATAGAAAATTTTACTTCATCGGAATTAGAGTTATCAATTCCATCCCCCAACAAATGGTCGGTAATAAATTCTATTTTCCCAGAATAATCTCTGCCGCCGGATTTTGTGATTATATTAACAATTCCGGATTGAGCGTTACCATATTCAGCGGTAAAACCACCTGTTTTTACGTCAGTTATCTCAACTGCATCCATATCAACAGTAAGTGCTGCACCACCGTCAACCGGGTCGGATACAGACATACCGTCAATCGTATAAACTACTTCATTTGCTCTTCCACCACGAATATGTAACTCTCCGTCAGTTACAATAACACCTGCTTGAATGGCAATTATATCTTCCAGGTTATCTATAGCAATATCTTCCATTGCTTCGGAAGTAATAGTACGACCAGAGCTGGTTTTTGTAGCTTGAACCATTTCTATTCTGGATTCTGTTACATCATACCCTTCAATTTCAATTGCTTGTTTATTAATGGTGATGTTCTGCATAGTTGTTAAATCCAGGTTGATTACTACATTTTCAATTTTTCTAGCACGATAACCTCCACGAGAGCAAAATACATTGTATGTACCCGGTGTAATGTTAATAATTACATAGGTCCCGTTTTCTTTAGTTTGACCCCAGAGTTCGGTTCCTTCTAAAATCACATTTGCGTATGCAACAGGTATTCCATTTTCGTCAGTAACCTTACCAGCAAGTTTACCGGTGGTACCAGCAAATAATGGAAGGCATATAACGAAGGACAATACCAACATAATAAGAATCTTTTTGTACATTAATAATCCCCCCTATGGTTTATATTTTTTACATCGAACAAAAACAATATCGAGAAAATTCATGTCAATTTTTTTTTGGTTAAATCTATTTTCTCATTCTTAATTTCTTTTATCCCACTCAACTGTCAAGTATTTAGTATTTGCCAGAAATTCTGCTTTCTCCTTCTCCCATTTTTCAATATCTTCACTCTCAATAAATTCATCAGTTTGCCAGGTTGTTTTAAAGCCACTTATCAATACTGAAACAGCATCATTGAAATTTACAGATTCATTCAATATTTCATTGATTGCGATAGTTTTTTTTGAAAGATACACTGCCAATCTTTTGTGTTGCTCATCACTCAGGTTCGGTATAACATACGCCAATTTGCTTTGATTTTTCTGTAACAGGATCGACCCGTGTTGTAAGAGAGTGTTATCTTTTCGAACCTGGGCACTCCCCACTATCTTTTTTTTCTGATAATTTAACTCGAATCTGGAACTACTGGAGAAACACGGATTTACTGCTTGTCTTTGATGATGGGAAGAAAGTTCACCCTTTTCAAATTCTACTTCTATCCCCAGGTTTTTTAATCCTTGTGCAAGTGCCCGGCTGATCTCGGAATAAGACTCCAGAATATTACCATTTAAGTTTTCGGAAATTGGGGTTATTACAGAATAGGTTACTTCTTCATCGTGTAGAACAGCTCTACCTCCTGTGGGACGGCGAACATACCCAAAACCGAATTTTTTTAGTGCCTTTAAATCGATCTCTTTAGAGAATTCCTGGTTATAACCAAATGAGACTGCGGGAGGATCCCACCCGTAAAAGCGTATTGTAGGCAATGAACGCTTCTCTTTCACCCCGATGAAAATGGTTTCATCGATCGCCATATTCATGGCAGGTGACATTTTGCCGGTGCTTAAAATCCTCCACTTCATCCTTCATGTACTCCTTAAATATCTTTCCCGAATCTTCTAAAACGCAATTCACATTCCTTTTAAAATATTGAATATACAAAATAGTCTGCTTTATTATATATTATTATATGTTCATTAATCCCAAACAATTACACGGATATAAAAAAATCTTCAAGTTTTTTTCCACAATCATTTAAATTCAAATAAATGTAAATTGCGGAATAAATCCCGCATTCTGCAGGATCAACTCCGCAATATTACCGTAATCGATTTTTTTTACTCAGCAACTACGCCACCGATTTTTATAGGTTCTGTTTCATCCGGTTTTTCATCGTTCTTTTGATCTGTTTTTGTATCTATGCCACGTTCTTTTTTTAGGTCTTCATAAAATAGAACCAGAGAAGTCATCATATAAGGATAAAGCCAGAGAAAGCCGATACCAAAGGATAATACGCTCAGGAACATCCAACCGATAAAGCTCAAATTGAGCATAAATAATTTACCTTTGTATCCGTACATCATTTCCTTACTTTTACGAAGTGCTTCCGAAATTCCAATCTCAGGATCATCTATAAACAGGAAGAAAGCCATACTATAACCGTATGCAGCAATAATTCCGGGAATTATAAGTAGTAAACTCCACAAGAAAACATACAGGTTCATCAGCCAATATAAACCCAAACTTCTCCCAAAAAGTCCCAAATTAGAACCGGAGAAATTGAAAGCCTTGAAAATAAAATTAAAATCAGTAATATTTTTTCGTACGATTTTCACAAAGAAAAGTAAAAATCCATACATGAGTGGGCCCATAATGGCAATAATCGCAATCTGCCCCAAGCCCGGAATAGACACTACAACCGAAGTGATTCCCATATAAATAAGTATAGCAACGATTGCATTTCCCCAACTACCTGTCAATGTTTCCCTGGCAGTTTTTCTAATCTCAAAATTCTGTTTCATTAGCTCTCCTTTTTTAGATTTTTATGCTTTTAATAACACTCTCTTTTCTTGCTTTGATATCTTTCAAATCAATCTCTCTTAATTTATCCAGGCTGAAAGATTCAATATTGAATGACGCCATTACTGTTCCGTATATCATGGCATTTTTTATAGATGTTTTGTTATAGTTCTTCTGTGCAGATAGATACCCCATAAATCCACCGGCAAAGCTATCCCCTGCTCCGGTTGGATCGGTTACGCTCTTTACAGGATATACCGGTGCAAAAAAAATAAAACCTTCCGTCAATGCTATAGAACCATACTCTCCACGCTTTACTACAATAAGTTGCGGACCCAGTTTCCCAGCAGCTTCAGCAGCTACAAAAATATTCTTCTCTCCTGTAAGCATTTTCACTTCATCATCATTCATAAACAGGATATCAATTTTACTGATAACTTCCAGTAATTTTTCTCTTTTCCCTTCGATCCAAAAGTTCATCGTATCACAGGCTGTTATCTTCGTATTTTCCATTTGATCAAGTACACGGAGTTGCAGTTCAGGATCTATATTGCCCAGAAAAAGATATTCGCATTTTCGATAATCGTTTGGTATCCTGGGATCAAAATCGGCAAATACATTCAATTGTGTATCCAGCGTCTCTGCCCGATTTAAATCATTGTAAACGCCTTTCCAGTAGAATGTTTTACCGGGAACGATTTCTAATCCTTCATATCCGATATTGTTCTTCTGCAACATATCAAAATGACATTTGGAAAAATCTTCGCCTACAACTCCCACGATATGTGTTTTACAGAAATGTTTACTTGTCATTGAAGCATAAATTGCCGAACCACCCAAAACCTTATCCACTTCACCGCATGGTGTTTTCACTCCATCAAATGCAATTGATCCTACAATTACAAGACTCATCAATATCCTTTGTGAATTTCTACTGTATCCGGTTGAGAAAAAGAATTAGAGTTTTTCAATTCCTGAGCTCTTCTGCCAAAATGACGAATAACTAAAATAACAAAGATCAAAGCCAGAATCCTGATGAAAAAATTTGTCCAGGTATTGCTTCTATACCTTCTTCTTTCTTCTCTTCGTCTTTTGAATTCCTCTTTTAAATCACTCATTTTCATACCCCGAAAAAATATTTATGAACCATGGGAAACACTTTCTAATAAACCTTCTTTAAATCTTTTCAATCCTTCTTTTATGTTTTTCATATCTGTGGCGTAAGAAAATCTTACAAATTCATCAGCTCCAAATGCAGAACCCGGTACAATTGCAATCTTATATTTTTTAAGTAAAAATTCACAAAGTTCAATTGAATTTGTAATGCCTTTTTTGTTGTTTTGCAAATAATATGAAACACTTGGCATGGCATAAAAAGCACCCTGGGGTATGTTGCATTTTACATTTGGGATATTTCTCAGTTCTTCTATCAAGAAGTTCCTTCGTTTTTGAAATTCTTTCCTCATGATAGAGATACTTCCTTCGCATTTGTCTAAAGCAACAACTGCGGCTTTTTGCGTAATTGAATTTACGCAGGATGTGGTGTGACTCTGTATCCTGCTGGCACTTTTGATTATATCGGTAGGACCAGCAGCATAGCCAAGCCTCCATCCGGTCATAGCATAAGCTTTGGAAACTCCATTTATCAGAATAGTATGTTCGCGAACTTCGGGTGAAAGTGAAGCGATAGAAACATGTTTCACGCCGTCGTAAATAAGCTTTTCATAGATCTCATCGGAAATGATCAGGATATTATATTTCAAGCAGAT
>CBFDCX010000028.1:0-13120 GCA_965603415.1 uncultured bacterium | reverse complement strand
GTGAAATAATTCCTGCCACTATAAAAAATATTGAAGAGACAGCAACTTCTAAAAAGAGCGTTCTGGGTGTTCCTACAGGTTTTATGGATCTTGATAGAAAAATTGGTGGATTCCGACCGGGACAATTGATAATAATTGCAGCACGACCAGCCATGGGTAAAACTTCGTTAGCTTTAAATATTGCCTCGAATGCTGCTGTACGTTACGATAAAAAAGTGGGTGTATATACCATGGAAATGGAAAGTGATGAACTGTTGATGAGAATGCTCAGTTCAGCTTCGGAAGTAAGCATGGATGAAATGCTGAAAGGCTATGGCATGAACGAAAAGAAGATACTGAGAATTGCCGGCGCTGCTGAAGTACTTTCCGAAAAAGAAATATATGTTGATGACAGCGGTTCTAATACTATCCTCGATATCAGGGCAAAAACACGCCGACTAAAAGCTGAATTGAAAGGTTTGGATATGATCATTATAGATTATATGCAGTTGATGTCTGTGAAACGAAACCGCGAGAACAGGCAGCAGGAAATATCTGAAATATCCAGAAACCTTAAAGTTCTGGCGAAGGAACTCAGTATTCCTATAGTCACCCTTTCACAATTGAATCGTGGACTGGAAAGTAGAGATGATAAAAGACCCAGGTTGGCAGATCTGCGTGAATCAGGTGCTATTGAGCAGGATGCCGATGTTGTTCTTTTTATTTATCGTGATGAAGTATATAATGAAGAAACCGAGTTTCCCGGGGTAGCAGAAATAATTGTTGGTAAGAACCGTCACGGAGCTATCGGTAAGATCGAACTGCGCTTTCTGAAAGAATTTACTTCCTTCCGCGATAAAAACGAATATGAATAATCTGAATTTCATCAGTATTATTGGTCAATTTGTTCTTTTTACTGCTGCTGTATTCGGACACTTACCCCGCATAAAAAAGCGGTTGAATGAAATAATCAAACAGATGAAAAGGATCGGTTACGATTCTTTGCTTCTGATAGCTGTAACTTCTGCTTTTACAGGATTAGTAACTTCGGTTCAGGCTTCCTATCAGACCAGCGGATATATTCCAACCAGCCTTATAGGTGTACTTGTGGGAAAATCTACAATGATCGAACTGGCACCGGTACTTACAGGTCTGGTTCTGGCAGGAAAAGTGGGAGCTTCCATTGCCGCAGAAATAGGAACCATGCGGGTTAGCGAACAACTGGATGCACTGGAAACAATGGCTATCGATCCGGTAGATTATATTTATATGCCCAGGATCATTGCCGGTATTTTCATGTTCCCACTTCTAACTATCATTTCCAATTTTATCGGAATAATTTCTGCTTATTTTTTATCAGCTTTCAAATATGGTGTAAGTTCTTATAGTTTTTTCAGTAATATGCGTGATTATTTTTTGCCTTCCGACTTGTGGGGAGGTCTGGTTAAATCCGTTTTCTTTGGTCTGATAGTAACTGCCGTAGCTTGTTTTGCCGGAAGTAAAACCAAAGGCGGTGCGGAAGGAGTTGGCAAAGTAGCCACCCAAACTGTGGTTTATTCATCCATCCTGATCCTGATCATGGATTTTATTGTTGCATCTCTTTTATTTGGTGGAATGAAATGAAAAAGTTATTTGTAATTATTTTAATTACTCTTCTTATGGTGGGATGTTCTTGTGAACGCAAAGAAGAGCTCAGTTTTGATTCGGACACTTTAAATGTATTTGCTGCAAAGATCTTTTTAAATGAGGATTTCCTACCGGAAACCATTACCATGTTTGAAGAAGTTTTTAAATGCAGGATTAAGCTCACGGAATTTGACAACGCCAATGATATTATAGAGAAAGTTATCTCACAGAAAGATAGTATTGAGGTGGACATTCTATGGGGAGTGGATAATACCCTATTATACGATGCAGTGAAGGAAAGTTTATTTACCGCATACGAACCGAAGAATATCAGATATGTGGAGAAAGAGAATATATTTGATGATACATTTCACATCATTCCGGTTTGTTATAGCTATTTAGCTTTTATTCTTAATAGCGATATTATTCCACGTTCACCTGAAACATTTGGCGAAATGCAGGATGGGAAGTTCAAGAACCAGATAATCATCATGGATCCCAGAAAATCCAGTATTGGGAAAGCAATGCTCTTCTGGACGATAGCCACATTTGGCGAGAACGGTTTTGGTCATTTCTGGCGTAGTATTAAAGATAATGTTTTCTTTATTGCCGATAATTATGATGATGCTTATAATATGTTTTTGGCAGCAGAAGCACCGCTGGTGATAGGTTATGATACAACTCCGGTTTTTCATAAAAAAAATGAAAACCGTGATAAATACAGATCTTCAATTCCTCAGGAAGGCGGGTTTAAGCTTATTAAAGGTGTAAGCATTATGAAAACGGCAACTAACCTGGAACTGGCAGAACGTTTTGTGGAATTCCTTCTCTCTATGGATTACCAGGAATTAATACCTTCTAATATCTGGATGTACCCTGTAAATAAGAACATAGATCTGTTTTCCGAATATGACCTGCTCCCAAAACCTGAAAAGGATTATACCATGAGTTTGCGGATGCGTACAGTTCAGCGGAGATATAAGGGTTGGATTAGAAAATGGGAAAGGATAATGCTGGATTAAAAGATTCAGAAAATTGTACATTTAGAATAGCTTTATTCCAGCCGGAAATTCCAGCTAATACCGGTAATATTGGTCGTCTTTGTGTGGGTGCCAATGCCCAGTTGCACATAATTAAACCTATGCGCTTTCTACTTTCTGATAAATATCTAAAACGAGCCGGATTGGACTACTGGAAAAAGCTTTCTCTTCACTTCCACGATAACCTGGAAGATTTGATCTCCTCTTTTTCGGAGAATAATATATATTTCTGTACTACCAAAAGCAGTAATGTTTATTCAGATCGAAAATTCAAACAGGGCGACATTTTTGTTTTTGGACCTGAATCTCGTGGCATCCCCGAATCGATACTAAAGAAATATTGGGATCATACCATCACCATTCCAATGACAGATAATATTCGATCCATTAATCTTTCTAATAGCGTTGCCATAGTTCTATACGAAGCATTAAGGCAGACCGGGATTTAAACACTCTAATATCACCTATACACGATGCTGAATTGAAAATACAAATTGCATAATTAATTCCGCATTTATCTATAGATTTATTTGTTTGCCAATTGTTTGAATACATAAAGTTAAAAGAAATAGAATGTTATTAATGCAGGATTTTATTTAAAGGTCAACATTAACTTAACTGGATATATTTGAATTGGAATAACAATTGCAATTTTGGATTATGCATCAAAGAGAGGGGGAGATGGAAATTCTAAATTATTTATCTAATAATAAAAATATTCTTGACTTAAATAATTTCCTTTGAATAATTTTAACTAGATAATTCAGTAGTTATTGTTGCAGAATATTTTTAGATTGAAATTGATTTTCTAATTGAAAACAGGTAAGTTTAAGAAAGTTAGGAAGATGGTGTTGCTTAAAAAGGAGAATTTATGAAATATTTAATCATGTCTTTTACGATTTTTATTTTCTTGAATTGTAACGCTTATGAATGGGTTGAAATCGGTGATTTTGATGAACCTACATGGAAATATTTTACTGACGCAAATTCTGAATATCAGGTTGTTGGAGTCGAAGAAGGACTGTATATAAATCAAGAAATGGGTTGGGAATACTATTACAGAGGATTACGTGTATTTGATATAGTTGATTTAGATTCAACTAAAATACTCTTAGCAGATGCTAGTGGAACCTGTATGGGTGCGGGTTTATGGGAGTTCAATATTGAAACTACTGACTACAGTATCGTCTTTTGGGCTTGGCATGGTTTTAAAATTCTATATTGCAATCAGAATTATTATTACATAGCAGGCAATTATTGGCAGTCCTTCGATGGTTATGACTGGAATCTGTATAATTACTGGAATGCAGATTTTGTTTACTCTGTAGCAGCATATGAAAATCATGTTGTAGTAGCCACAGAAAATAATGTTTACATTTCTGAAGATGAAGGTATTACTTTTGTTCCTGCAGAACCTGCAATAGCAAATATTGCAGATCTGGTTTTTGCATGTGATGGAATATTGTATGGCAGAACACCTTATTCATTTGAAGAATCAATAATCTGGGTTTCCTATGATTTTGGTGAGAGTTGGAGTGAATTATTTTACAATACATATATAGGTCGAATCGGGGTTGATTCCGCAGGAAAGTTATTTGTCGGTTGGAGGGGATATCCTGAAGGTTATTCAGGAATTGCATATTGGGATGAACAAGCACAAGAACTGGTTTATCTAAATAATAATCTTCCAAATTTAGAAATAAATCGAATTCAGCCTTATGAACATGGAGCAACTCCATCAGTTATATGTTGTACTCAGGAAGGAGTTTTTTATTTAACAGACTATGTATCAATAATAGAGAAGGAATGCAATCCAAATGAGGATATATTTCTTTCAAATCATCCCAATCCCTTCAATCCAGAAACATCGATCTCTTTCTCTGTACCACAAACGTCCTCGTTTGTGACACTTGAAATTTACAATATGAAAGGACAGAAAGTTAAAACTCTTGTTCATGGAACACTCCCAGTAGGAGAGTATTCGGTGGTGTGGGATGGCAGAGATTCCAATGGTGAGCGAGTTGGTTCAGGTGTTTATTTATATAAGTTGAATGTAAATAACAAAACTGAAGCGGTGAAGAAGTGCTTGTTGTTGAAATAATTTTCATAATTTTCAAGCAGGTTTGATCATCTTTTCTCAAACACGCAGAAATAATAAATAACGAATTTTCAAATTCTTTTGAATATCCTCGATTTGTTTATTGACGATATAATGAGTGATTCATAAATTGCAAATAGAAGAAAATGGTTTAATTTCTCAATTAAAACAATTAAAGGAGGAAAGATGTTAAAAGGCGCTTATGTAGCTCTGGTAACTCCCTTCAAGAATAATGATATAGATTATACCGCTCTGGAAAATCTTCTTGATTTTCATTTGAAAAACAATACCGATGGTATCCTTTTCTGTGGTACTACTGGGGAATCTCCATCACTCGCTGGAGATGAAAAAGAACGACTGTTAAGATTTGGATTAAAGAAGATCAATAAGCAGATTCCTGTGATGATGGGAACAGGAACGAACAATCTGCATCATACGATCTCTGCCACTGTAAAAGCACAGGAATGGGGGGTTGATTATGCCCTGGTCATTATACCGTATTACAACAAACCAACTCAAAACGGGCTTTATCTGCATTTCAAAGC
Organism: uncultured bacterium; assembly: GCA_965603415.1. Classification (GTDB taxonomy): domain Bacteria; phylum Cloacimonadota; class Cloacimonadia; order Cloacimonadales; family TCS61; genus JACNIV01. The sequence goes on along the minus strand of CBFDCX010000028.1, from coordinate 7,832 downwards.
AGTCTCAGAAAATACCGATATTCCTATCGTTATTTATAATGTGCCGGGAAGGACGGGAGTTAATATGAGTGCAGAAACCACCCTTAAACTGGCACATGAGTTTAAAAATATAATTGGTATCAAAGAAGCCAGCGGTGACCTGGTCCAGCTTTCCTACATTGTAAAAGATGCACCAGCTGGATTTGCTGTAATGTCCGGTGAAGATGCTTTAAACTACCCGATCTTATGTTGCGGGGGAAGTGGTGTGATATCGGTAACAGCCAATATAGTTCCCGCTAAGATTCATGATCTGGTGGAATTAATCTCGAAGGGTAAAATCGAGAATGCAAGGGAATTGCATCTGGAACTTCTTGAACTGAATCAGGCAATGTTCATCGAGACCAATCCAATCCCCGTGAAAGAATCCCTTCATCTTATAGGTATGATAGAAAGGGAACTTCGCCTGCCCATGTGTTACCTGCAAGATGAGAATCTAAAAAAACTGAAAAAAGTTCTAATAAAATATAATTTGATCTAGAGTTAAATTGAGACGTATAATAAGAGAAAATAAGAATTTGATAGTCTGTCCTCGGAACAGACAATATACCGATATAATAGTTTGTGCAGCAAATTGCGATTATAGGCGGTTATGTAAAATATACAAAGAAAAAATATCCATAGAAATACTTATGGAATTCGTGGAAAAACATCCCGATTATAAATTAGTAGGAGAGCTTATGCCAACCGAAAAAGTTATTAACAAAGGTGAGAAAAAATTTTGGATCGTTACCGGTGAAAACCAGTTTGTAGAGGTTACAGAATCTGAAGTAATGAAAAACCCGCAGAAGTACATCAAAAAGCCGATATGGCAGAAACCACCTTTTAAGTATGAGGTTGTAGTCACCCTGAAAAGAGTTAAAGTAGAAGATTAATCTGTCTTTTTTGCTGTCTGAAATTTTATCTTATAGATAATGATGATAGTAAAAAAACCAATGAAATCTGCGATCACATCCCACACGGAAAACATACGTCCGGGAATGGGGATCTGATGCAGTTCATCGAACAGCGGGACAGTAAGGGATAGCAAGATCAATTTTTTAAGGGTTGCTCCCGGATTCTTAGTCTGATGCATCCTGATAAAAAGCCAGGCAAATATTAAATATACTCCAAAATGTGCGAGTTTATCTAAGCTGACAATATTTTCGGTTGGAATTTGCAGCTTTGGAACAGAAGTTAACGTAAGTATAACCAAAGACCAGATTATAAATAATATCCTGTAAGCTTTAACAGATATTTTTTTATTCTTTATAATTTTCAATTTTCCAGACTACAGAGAAAGGTTTCATGATAAATTTTGCTTTCAGAGGAATCCTTCTTTCATCATCTGAAAACCAGAATATAAGAGATTTTTCTTCATTTACCAGGTTGTTTGTCAGCATATCGCTGCGTTCTTTTTCCTGGTTGGTTATTCTTTCAAAGCTGATCTGCACTTTTATCGAATTCAATTTACCCAGAGAAGTCTTTATTACTTCTTCACCGATTTTTATGTAATGAGCTTTCCAGATAAGCTTGTTAGCATCCAACCAGACATCACCTTTATTGGTATCAATAGCATTTCTCAGGAAAAAAAGGGAAGAGAAAAAATCTCTGCTTGTCTCATCAATAGTGTATTCACAACTTTTGGCAGGATCGATAAAACTGGTTCTTTCGGCTCTTCTGACTTCTCTATCGTAGATCGTCTCCCTGTCTTCTGCATATTTCTTTTGATTTATTTTTTTTATATATTTCACAGGAAGGTAGTCATCCGCATAATCGATTATATACAGATTATCCATCTTTGAGGCGATACTGGCAATGGAAGTAGAACGTGCATGCACTGTGAGCCTGTTGTCAACGTTGGTCATTTTTACTTTAACAACACTTAATCCTAAATATTTTATTGTAAGTTCAATTTCTTCTGCTGATAGAAAAGCTATGAATAATATTAGAAATAAAACAGTTGTTCTAATCTTCAGTTTCATCTGGTTTTTTTATGAGATACATCTTGGCATAATGGATACGCTGAGCCTTAATATTGGTTATCATAAATTTAATATTTCCTTCATAAATAAAACTCTCGTTCTTTTTGGGAACTTTATTAAAATTATCATAAAGGAATTCAGCTAAATTGTCGTATTCCTCATCATCGATGTTCAGGTTGAATGTTTCGTTCAATTCCGGGATAGAGCACATACCACTAATTATATATTCATCATCGTTCAATCGCGAAATCGTAGGTTTTTCTTTATCGTACTCATCCATGATCTCGCCAACTAATTCTTCCAGAATATCTTCAAGTGATAAAAGTCCCGAAGTTCCACCATATTCATCAACCACAATAGCGATCTGGATCTTCTTATTCTTGAACTGGTTGAGAAGATTCTGTATCTTGGTGTTCTCTGTGATGAATAATGATGGTCTGAGTAATGCCGCAAGGGTTTGTTTGGCAGGATTTAGTATGACATCTTTTGCATAAACAATACCGATAATATTATCGATATTTGTTTTATAAATCGGGATTTTAGAATGCCCGGATTTAATGATCTGCTCTTTAACTTTTTTTAATCCTTCCGAAGAGTCTACAGCGATTATATCGACCCGAGGAGTCATTATCTCTTTTGCCAGGGTAGATGAGAAACGAAAAATACTGGAGATGATTTTCTTTTCACTTTCTTCCAGGGAATTCTGTGCTGCTTTTGAACCGATAAGGTTCTTGAAATCCTCGGAAGTGAGATCAGAATTGGTTGCTGTTGATCGTTTAACGGAAAAGATCGAACTGATGAATTCCAATATCTTAATAAGCGGCCAGAGAATGTATTTTATTGTTTCTAGGAAGAAACTTGAAAAACTAGCTATTTTTTCCGGTGAAGAAAACGCTAATAATTTTGGTGTTATTTCACCAAATATAAGTATCAGGATGGTCATTAATATAATTTCAATGGTAATTATCAATGATTGTGATAAATGAGATAAATATTTGTTTCCCAAACTTATGGCGATAAGTGTAGCACTGGATGAGGCAGCCACATTTACTATTGTATTTCCCAGCAGAATGATAATGAGCAATTCCCGGGGATTTTTCAGAAGTCTGAAAATACGTCTGTTACTTCGACTCCTCTTTTTTTCCATTTTCTTCAGCTGGATCTTTGTAAGTGAGAAAAAAGCAGTTTCCGAGCCGGAAAAGAAAGCAGATAAAAACAGGAAGCCTATGATAGCTATAAACGAAAAACTATCTTCCACGAGTTGTATGTTTCTCCTTTAATTTAGAATAATATTTTTTTTCATTTTTTTTCATTTCTTTATTTTGCTCAATCCCTAGGTGATCATACCCCAGAAGATGCAAAAGACCATGCAGAAAAAGAATCTGGAGTTCTTCTTCTAAGGTTCTATTCTCTTTTTGCCCATCCGCCACATTGATGTCAATAATAATATCTCCCAAAAGTGGTATCCCTGGCATATCAGCTTGGAAAGAAATAACATCGGTAAGTGTATCTTGTCCCAGGTATTTTTTGTTTAGGTCTCGAATTGAGCCATCATTGGAAAGTTTCAAAACCAGAAAAGAATCTTTCGAAATTTTTTCTTCTTCTCTGAGAATATCAAGAACAGCAGTAAAAACGGATGAATTAATTATCAGATCTGTTTGGTTATCCAGGAGTATAGGTTCAATTTTACGGGTATTCAAGACGTTTCCTGTAAACTCCCGTGATAATGGGAAGCATGTATGTTTTTATAATATCAAGTTCCTTCAGAGTAAGCGGTGTTTCGTCCAACTGACCGTCATTCACCAGCTTGAAAACCGTATCATCAAGAATTTTCTTGATAGCTGTTTCAGAGAAATCCTCCAGCGATTTTGTGGTAGATTCCACGATATCTGCGATCATAACAATAGCAGCTTCTTTCGAACGAGGTTTGGGACCATTGTAATAAAAATGTTCTTCATCGATATCCAGGTTGGTTTCCTGTGCTTTCATATAAAAATAGCGTATTTGTCCAGTTCCATGATGTTGCTTTATTATCTCGATAATAGGCTTTGGTAAATTATATTTTTTTGCCAGTGATAATCCGTCGTTGATATGTTGTTTAATAAGTAAAGCGCTTTCGTTAGCCATCATTTTATCGTGCAGTTCAGTAGAGATGGGATTATTCTCTATGAAAAACTGGGGATTCTCAATCTTGCCAATATCATGGTAATAACTTCCCACTCTGGCCAGAAGATGATTTGCTCCCACAGCCTCAGCTGCGCTTTCGGCCAGGTTTCCCACTATAAGCGAATGATGATAAGTTCCGGGTGTTAATTTGGACATTCTTTGAAGTAGCGGATTATCGAAATCCAGAAGTTCCAACAAAATTTGTTTTGTTGCCATATTCAGTTTACGTTCTACAAGCGGAACGAGGAGGATAAGACCCACTATAGAAGTAACACTGGAAATAATACCCCACAACAGATGCCACAAATAGATGGAAAAATTCTCGAACCTGATGAGAGATACTGCAGTGATAACTATAAAATACGAAAGAAGCAGATAGAGAGTGAGAGGATAGTATTCCTGCCTTTTTTTCATTCTCTTAAGAGCAATGATACCTCCAAAGGATGCAATACTCAATATAGCAGGATTGATGAAGCTCCAATTCAAAAATAAAGAAACAAAAATTAAATTAATGAAATTATACAGAATTCCAATGTGAGGATTGAAGATAAGTGCTATGAGCAGCACAGAAAAACTGAAAGGAATTATTAAGGAAGGAATCTTGAATATCTGATTCACAATTATTGTTATAGTAATAGAGATCAGAAGGCTTCCCATAACGACTATAAGTCTGGATAGGGTAGAGAAATTTTCCGGGAAAAATATCTGTAATACATAGCAGAAAAATGACAGAACCAACATGGAAAGCAAAAAAGTTCCCAGCGACGACATTATAAGCTCAAAATTACTCTTAGAAGATTGTTGATCTTTTTGGGTTCTAACTAATGAATTCAGTTTTAAAAGTTCTATGGATGTTACTTTCTGATTCTTACCGATTATTTTCTCGTTCTTCTGTATTTTACCAACTGTAATAGTTACATTTTCTCTGGCTTTCTGTTGCACCAGGCTGGTCATTTCATTATCTACTACAATGTTTTCGATCAGGATAATATCTGCTAATTCTCTAACAGCTTTTTTTTCGCGTTCAGAAGTTAGTTTTGAAATAAGTTTATTCTTTGCTTCTTCCAGTGAATAGAGCCTTTTCAGTTCATAATCTGTGACTCTGTTGATCTTAGCAATTTTAATTTCCTGGTAAGCATAATTATCGGGATATATTCCAATATTAAATATTCTGGTGAGTTCTTCTGTAAGAAAATCATAGATCCTCAAACGACGATTATTTTCCAGTAGATAGCTAACGTTTTCACTGGAAACATCATAGCCGTTCTGAAGAAGTTTGTTGCTAATACCCTCGGTATCTTTGTTATTGGAAAGGGCAAAATGCTGCATAACGAAATCTAGGTTTTTCTGAGCATTGAATTTCAGGTTTTCTGATACTTTATAAATAGGTTGTACTTTTGCAGCTGCTGTTTCCTGTTCTGCCTGCAGATTTTCATCGCTTTTATACACATAAAAATCAAAAGGTGCGATGATATCCCTTTCGGCAATTTCGCCCAATTTCATGTCGTAATTATATAGAGTGAATCTATACGGGCTGACGAAAAAATGCAGAAGCGCTATCAGCATAGATGTAGTAATTATGAGAATTATTTTAGAACGTGTCAATTTCGTTTGTCTTTATCGCAAAAGAAAGCCTCTCCAATAAAGAGAGGCTTTCCTGGTTTTATTGATTTTAATCTCTAGGAATTTCAAATACCTGGTTCGGGTAGATCAGGTCGGGATCTTTGATCTGGTCTTTATTTGCTCTGTAAATAAGAGGCCATTCGGCTGCATTGTTGTAAACTTCGGGATAACCAGCGATCCTCCACAGGCATTCCCCTTTATAAACTTTCCATTCATAAGGAAGACCACGTGGTATTTTTATTACCTGGTCGGGATAGATCAAGTTAGGATCTTTAATCTGATCGCGGTTGGCACGATAAATAATGGGCCATTTGGACATTTCACCGTAAATAAAACTGTATCGAGCAATCTTGGAAAGCCAATCACCTTTTACAATTGTGTAAGTATCTTCGTAGTATTTGGGTTTAGCAGCTTCCAGATTATTCTCCAGATTCACGATCTTATTATCCAGATCAGAGAACTGCTTCCTGTAATCGGGTACTTTTGCATAGTTTGTTTGACGATATTCATTATATTCAGCAACAAGAGCACGAATAGATTTTTTTGCTTTCCAAAGTTCTTTATCAGACAGATTGTTCCAGTTTGCGATCTGACCGTTAAAATAATTGATCTTTTCCATGATGGCGGGAAGATCTGCTTTATCTACACCCAGGAAAACCATGATTTCATCATAAGCTATCTGATAATCTTCGTTTACTGTTGCCAGAGTGCCATTTAATTCTTCCATTTTACCGGCATAAATTTCCTGGTTTGCAATGGCATCAGCTTTTCTTTGCTGAAGGTCAGCCAGGTCATTTTCCAGGTTTTCCCAGTAAGCCAGGCGCTCTTTCTTCTTCAGTTTTTTGTAATCTTCTTCAGAAAGATATTCCACCCTTGCACTTAAAATAGCAGGAAGTACTAATAGAACTATAAGAGATAATACGATATATTTTTTCATGTCTTCCCCCTACTTTCCAGCTTCTAGTTCTTTTTGATATTTGATCAGGCTTTCATACTCTGCTTCTTTAGCAGTAAGTTCTGCTTCCAGAGCATTCATTTCATTTTGAAGGTCATCGGCTTTCTTTTCTTCTGCAATTGTTTCGTTTTCAGCTGTGTCTAATTGATCTTTAGTTACGGGTGGTGGTGGGGGCGCACAAGCAGAAAGTAAGATGGATGATAAAATAACAAGAACAAACAACATCCTTAAAATTCTTTTCATAAGAACTCCTTATAGATTTATTTATAATAAATAACAAAAACTTATTTTAAGTTTGAATAAAATCTGTCAAGCTTAATGAAGAACAATGTTTCTATTTAAGTTAGAATTTATAAAAAGATTATTCATAATTAAATTTATTTTATTGACACTTTTTTGATGAAATTCTAACAGATATTTGGCTTTATAATTAGGGACAAAGGAGGAAATATGTCAAAAAAATCTAAAGATGCACGTAAACACGAAACCAGAAAAAAATCAAAACTAACCTTGAAAGAAAAAAGAAGAATTAAACATGAAAAAAAGGAAAAGAAAAGTATATAAGGAGAACGTATGAAACATAAAGAACGATATACAATAAAGTCATCGAACCAAAAGATTCTGGGAAGAACGAACGATATTAAAGAGGCTCTGAAAATTCAAGAAGAAAATAAACATGAAGGCGCATTCATAGATGACAGAAAGAGTCCTGATAAGCATAGAAATAGCTTTATTAAAAAATGAGAATACTATAGTAATTAGTAATATATAAAAAAACTGAGGAATAAATGAAAAAGCAAGTGCTATTATTAATTTTTATTTTATTGCTTTCAAGTATGTTTGCTGTTAATGTGCAAAAAATTGAAACAAGATCAGGGGAAGGTTCTCAGGTTCTTTTTCAGGAGATAGAACTGCAAGAAAAATCAATTGCACCGACCACAATTCTTTCACGTGATGATCGGCTTGAATTGCTCTGGCAGACTTCCGATCCTGCAGCGATCTCAGGAAAATTAGCAGTTTCACAAACTACAGGGCAATCATTTGTAGGATGGTATCTGAATAGTGAAAGAGCTTCACTTTATCAGGAT
>CBFDCX010000027.1:0-13156 GCA_965603415.1 uncultured bacterium | reverse complement strand
CTCAACTGCAACTGTCTTGTTCTTACTGAAGCAGCGTTAGAAAAGATGAAGGAGGTATTCGCAAAATGAAACATCAAAGAGAAATAGTAATATCCCCGATGATCACAGAGAAAACTTCCTCCCTGCAAAGTATAAATAACAGCTATACTTTCAAGGTAAGCTTAAACGCAAACAAGATCGAGATAGCAAAAGCGATCGAGAAAATATTCAATGTAAATGTACTTAGTGTGAACACAATTTGCCAAAGAGGAAAAATAAAGCGATTGGGCAGATACACCGGCAAAAGAGCTGACTGGAAAAAAGCAATCGTGAAACTGAAAGCAGGCGATACCATAGCTGATTTCGAGGCATAAGAAAGGGAGTACAAAATGGGTATCAAAAAATATAGACCGATCACACCGACAATGAGATTTAAAACCGGTTATACTTTCGAGGAGATAACTAAGAAAAGTCCGGAAAAATCTTTGATCAAGCCGCTTCCAAAAAAGGCAGGAAGAAATCATCATGGTCGTATCACTTGCCGTCATCGTGGTGGTGGACACAAACGCCATTACAGGATAATTGATTTTAAAAGAAATAAACATGACATTCCTGCCAAAGTAGCTGCAATTGAATACGATCCGAACCGCAGCTCCCGTATTGCTCTACTGCATTATGTGGATGGAGAAAAAAGATACATTATTGCTCCGCTGGAACTTAAGGTCGGTGATACTGTAATATCAGGAATTAAAGCCGATATTAAAGTTGGGAATGCATTACCCCTCGATAGGATTCCTCTGGGAACCATTATCCACAACATAGAATTCAAAGCCGGAAAAGGTGGTCAAATTGCTCGTAGTGCCGGTTCTTACGGTCAACTCATTGCCAAAGAAGGCGGCTATGTGCATGTACGTATGCCATCCAACGATGTGCATTTCATCAGGAAAGAATGTTATGCAACCATCGGTCAGGTAGGTAATACCGAACACAATTCCATCGTTCTTGGAAAAGCCGGACGTAAACGCTGGATGGGTATAAGACCCACAGTTCGTGGTGTGGCAATGAATCCAGTGGATCACCCGATGGGTGGTGGAGAAGCCAAAACTTCTGGTGGTGGTCATCCTGTATCACCGTGGGGTGTTCTGGCAAAAGGCGGTAAGACCCGTAAGATCCACAAATATTCCGATAAATATATAATAAAATCTAAAAAGAAATGATAGATAAGGGATAACTATGACTCGTTCAATAAAAAAAGGACCTTTTGTAGATAAGCACTTGGAGAAAAAAGTTGATGCTTTAAATGCAGCTAATAAAAAAGAGGTTATCAAAACCTGGTCCCGCCGTTCTACAATTTTACCAAAATTCGTGGAACATACCTTTGCTGTTCACAATGGTCGTAAATTTGTGCCGGTATATGTTTCAGAAAATATGGTAGGTCATAAACTTGGAGAATTTTCTCCTACGCGAACTTATCGTGGGCATAGAGTAAATAAGTAATATTTAATTTTAAAGGGAGCTTATAATAATGGAAGCTATAGCCAGAGTCAGAAATTTAAGAGGTTCAGCACGAAAAGCGAGATTAATTCTCGATCTGATCCGTGGCAAAACTGTGCCTGAAGCTCAAAGAATACTGAGTTTCTCCAAGAAAAGAGTTGCTTACGATGTTCAGAAGCTGCTTAATTCTGCTATTGCAAACGCAACTATGAAAGAAGGAAAAACCGATATAGATAATATGAGCATCAGCGATGTTTTTGCTGACGATGGACCTATTATGAAAAGACATAGACCTCGTGCTATGGGAAGAGCAACAATAATCAGAAGAAGAACATGCCATATCACGCTTCAGATTGTAGATAATAAAGAGGAGGAAACCCTTGGGACAGAAAGTTAATCCAATAGGTTATAGAATTGGCGTTAATAAGCATTGTGATTCTACCTGGTTTGCCACTAAAGGAGATTACATTAATAACCTGCATGAAGATCTCAAGATCAAGAAGTACATTAAAAGCAGACTGAAAGAAGCGATGATCTCCAAAGTCCAAATACAGCGAAAAACCAAATCTGTTACGGTTGATATTCATACTGCCCGTCCCGGTCAGGTCATCGGCAGAAAAGGTTCTGAGATCGAAAAACTGAGAAACGAATTGACCGTATTGGTAAATAAGGGAAATGAATCAGAAAAGAACGTGTTTGTAAACGTTCAGGAAATCAAGGATCTGTGGTCGGATGCAAGTCTGGTCGGTCAGGAGATAGGCAGTCAGTTAAAGCGCAGGGTTTCTTTTCGAAGAGTAATGAAATTTGCCATCCGTAACGCTATTCGCAGCGGTGTACAAGGAGTTAAAGTACAATGTTCCGGCAGGTTGGGTGGCGCTGAAATGGCCAGAACAGAGAGATATCATGAAGGACGCACACCTCTTCATACACTTCGTGCAGATATCGATTACGCTCTTACGATAGTAAATACTACCTATGGTATAATCGGCATTAAAGTATGGATCTATAAAGGCGATATTCTTAATTAATTTGGGAGTAAGATAAATGTTAGCACCAAAAAAAGTAAAGTATAGAAAACGACAAAAAGGTCGCAGAAAAGGTCTGGCATACAGAGGTAGTACTCTGGATTTTGGTGACTTTGCTGTAATAGCTTTGGAACCAGGCTGGTTAACCAGTCGCCAAATAGAATCTGCTCGTGTTGCTATAACACGTAAAATGAAAAGATCCGGTAAACTCTGGATCAGGATATTTCCTGATAAACCTATCACAAAAAAGCCTGCTGAAACTCGTATGGGTAAAGGGAAAGGTGCTCCCGAATATTGGGTTGCTGTTGTTAAACCTGGCAGAATTCTTTTCGAATATGAAGGCGTTGAACTCGATGTAGCAAAAGATGCTGCACGCCTTGCCGGGCACAAATTACCCATAAAGACCAAGATAATTATGAGAGAGGGAATTGAGTAATGAAAATGTCTGAATTACGCGAAATGACCAATGAGGAATTAAATCAGCAACTCGAAACTTTCAGAGAAGAGATGTTTAATCTCAGGTTTCAGCAATCTACTAACCGCCTGGAAAATCCTATGCGGCTCAAATCAGTGAGAAAAGATATTGCTCGCATTAAAACCCTTTTAACTGAAAAAGAAAGTTCAACGAAAGTAAGAGGCAACAATGACAAATAGAAAAGTTACCAAAACAGGTGTGGTTGTAAGCGACAAAATGGACAAGACTATTGTAGTTAAAGTTGAACGTCAGTTCAAACATCCGCTTTATAAGAAAATAGTGAGAAAACATAAAAAATTCCAAGCCCATGATGAAAAAAATGAATGCAATATCGGTGATATTGTTCTTATCCGTGAAAGCAGACCATTAAGCCGTCACAAGTGCTGGGCATTGGAAAAGATTATTGAAAAAAGTAAATAAGGAGCCTGATAATGATCCAAGCTCAATCAATGTTGGTAGTAGCAGATAACTCCGGGGCAAAAAAGGCACAATGCATTAAAGTGCTGGGTGGTTCCGGCAGAAGATATGCGAGCCTGGGCGATGTAATAGTGGTTGCTATTAAATCTGCAATTCCAAACAGTAAGATAAAAAAAGGCGCTGTGGAAAGAGCTGTTATCATTCGTACTCATAAGGAAGTAGGTAGAGCAGATGGCACCTACATCCGTTTCGAAGACAATGCAGCAGTTATCATCGATGAAAGACTTGAACCGATTGCCACACGAATTTTTGGCCCTGTTGCACGTGAACTCAGAGATAAACATTTCACAAAAATAATTTCCCTCGCACCGGAAGTTCTCTAGGAGTTATAAATGTTGAGAAAAATAAAAAAAGAAATTGGCAATAAAATGAGAATCAAAAAGGGCGATAATATTATCGTCATTTCCGGAAAATACAAAGGTGTGAAAGGCAAAGTTCTTAAATCTTTTCCTTCGCAGAACAAAGTGATAGTAGAAAGAGTTAATTTCATTAAAAAACATACTCGTCCCACACAACAGAATCCCCAGGGTGGAATAATTGAAAAAGAAGCACCCATACACGTTTCGAACGTTAAATTATTCAACACAAAGATCAACGATGTATCACGTGCTATTTTCAAAAAAGTTGGCGATTCCCGTATACGTGTTTGTAAGAAAACGGGTGATGAGATCTAAAGGAGTTTGGGAATGAATCGTTTACAGGATAAATTTAAAAAAGAAGTAGTTCCCGCTTTGATGAAACACTTTGATTATAATAATGTTCATCGTGTTTCCAGGCTGGAAAAGATATCCGTTAATATGGGAGTAGGTGCTGCTACGCAGAATAAAGCGTTACTGGACAATGCTATAAAAGATCTTACTCTTATCACTGGTAGAAAACCGATCATTACCAGGGCAAAAAAATCCATCTCTAATTTCAAACTGAGAGAAGGGATGCCTATTGGTTGTAAAGTTACTCTACGTGGTGAAATCATGTATGAATTTCTGGATAGATTGATCTCCATTGTTATTCCCAGAATGCGTGACTTCCGGGGAGTATCTCCCAAATCATTCGATGGGCGCGGTAATTTTTCAATTGGTATAAGCGAACAAACAGTATTCCCCGAGATCGAATACGATAAGATAGATGCCATACGAGGTATGGATATAACTATAGTAACAACTGCCGAAACAGATGAAGAAGGAAAAGAACTTCTTCGTTCTCTTGGCATGCCGTTCAAGAAAAATTAGAAGGAGTTATTTTGGCTAAGAAATCATGGGTTGTTAAACAGAAAAGAACACCGAAATTTTCCACCAGAAAATACTCCAGGTGTAAGATTTGCGGACGTTCCAGAGCTTATATGAGAGATTTTGGACTCTGCCGTATTTGTTTTAGAAAATTAGCTGGTGAAGGCCAGATACCTGGCGTGAAAAAAGCCAGTTGGTAAAAAGAATCTAAGGAGAAATCATGAGTGTAACTGATCCGATCGCTGATGCTATTACTAAGATCAGGAACGCATATCGGGCGGACCATAAAACCGTTACTGTATTTCACAGTAAGATAAATGAAGCAATTGTTAAGATACTGGCAGAAGAAAATTTCATTAACAGTTATGAACTGGTTGACCCGGATGCTGCTAAAAAGATCTACCGGAAAAGAATTTTTATCAACCTGCGTTATACCAACACAGGCGAACCGGTATTACGCGGCATTAAAAGGATTAGCAGACCCGGATTGCGAATTTATGTTAATTCCAAAAATATTCCATCTGTCTACAATAATACCGGTTGTGCGGTTTTATCAACCAATAAAGGTGTAATGGTAGATAGAGATGCCCGCAAACACAAAGTTGGCGGCGAATATATCTGTAAAGTATGGTAGGGGAGGAATTGAAATGTCAAGAGTAGGAAAAGCTCCCATAAAAATTCCGGAAGGTGTAAAAACTGTTATCCAAAATAATAAGATTACTGTATCAGGAAAAGATGGCGAACTCAGCTATGTAGTTAATTCCGGTATTACAGTTCAAGAAAAAGATGGTTCCTTGATCGTAAATAGAAAGAATGATACAAAAGAACAGAAATCTCTTCATGGTCTTACCAGATCGCTTTTGAATAATATGGTTATCGGCGTCACCGAAGGTTTCAAAAAAGAACTGCAGGTTATCGGAACCGGATATGGTGCTGAAGTCATCGGCCCCTGGCTCAAGCTTAATGTTGGTTTTTCTCACGATATTCTTCTGGAAATTCCCAAAGGAATTAAAGTAGATGCTCAAACAATTCCCAGAAGAGAGCAAGGCCCGCTTGGTGTTCAAGCAAACATAATAGTGCATGGTATTCATAAAGAAGATGTAGGAAAATTTGCAGCTGAGATCAAAAAATGTAGACCACCTATGAACTATGCTACCGGTAAGGGTATTCGTTATAAAGGTGAATATGTACGTATTAAACCTGGTAAGGTAGGTGCTACTACATAGGTTTAGTAGGAGAAATTATGAACAAAAAATCAGCAACATATAAAAGAAATCTAGCAAGACAAAGAAGAAAAAAATCGATTAGAAAAAAGATATTCGGAACTCCTGAAATGCCTAGATTGGCTGTTTTCAGAAGTCTGAACAACATCGGTGCACAGATCATAGATGATACAACTGGCAAGACCCTGGTTGCATTTTCTACACTTACCAAAGGTCTGGATCTGGACAGGAAAAAGAAAAAAACAGAACAGAGCTTTGAAGTTGGACAGAATCTGGGAAAACTAGCCCTGAAAAAAGGGATCAAAAAAATTCGTTTTGATAGGGGCGGATATCTATATCATGGCAGGGTAAAAGCCTTAGCAGACGGCATCCGCAAAGCCGGATTAGAATTCTAGGAGGAAGATTGGAACGCAACAAAAGAAATAATCCTCGTGCCAATGAACCATTATTCGCAGTAGAAAAAATAGTAGATACAAATCGTGTGGCAAAGGTTGTGAAGGGTGGTAGAAATTTCAGTTTTAACGCAACTGTAGTGGTTGGAGATAAACAAGGTAAAGTAGGCGTTGGAATCGGGAAAGCTAACGAGATAGTTGATGCTATACGGAAAGCAAAAGAGAAAGCAGGCAATAATTTATTCGTAGTTCCAATAGTGAAGGGAACCATTCCTCATGAGATCATCGGACGCTTTGGTGCCAGCAGGATCATGCTGAGACCTGCCTCTCCCGGTACCGGTATCATAGCCGGTGGGCCTGCACGTGCCATACTGGAAGCTGTAGGTATCGAGAGTATTCTCACCAAATCACAGGGATCCAATACACCTACAAACGTTGTAAAAGCTACTGTGAATGGACTGAAACAACTTAGAACCATTGCCATGGTAGCTAAACTTCGCGGTAAAACCATTGCAGAACTTACAGGCAAAGAAGAAACTCCGGTCAAATCTCAGGAGGAAACTAAATGAAACTCAAGGTCACCCAGATCAGAAGCACCATAGGTCGAAAATATGATCAGAAAAGAACCATCATCGCTTTGGGTCTCGGCAAGATCAACAGATCCCGGATGCATGATGATAACCTGGTAATTCGCGGTATGATAAATAAAGTTTCTCACCTGGTAAAGGTAGAGGAGATCAAGGAAGAACCGGTTAAGAAAGCAGCTTCTGTTAAACCCGTAATAAAAAAAGCTGTACCCAAAACCGAGAAACCTGAAGTAAAAAAGAAAATCGAAACCAAACCTGCTGCTAAAAAGACAGTGAAAACTAAAGATGTGAAAAAAGCAGAACCAAAAAAATCCACAGCTACAAAGACTGTAAAAACATCTACAAAAACAACTGAAAAGAAGACTGCAAAATCTGCAACAAAGCCTGCACCCATGAAAACCACAAAACCTGCAGCAAAGAAAACCACAACCCAAAAGCCTACAGTCAAGAAAACAACTCCCGGTAAATCCAAAGTAAAATCGGAAACGAAGAAGTAGGATTAAGGAGAAACAATGAAACTTAATAATATAGAACGTCCTCAAAATATAAAGAATAAAAAAAGACTTGGGAAAGGTGAAGGTTCCGGATTTGGTAAACAAGCCGGTAAAGGTCACAAAGGACAGAAATCCCGTTCCGGCGGGAATATTCCAGCCTGGTTCGAGGGTGGTCAGATGCCTTTGCAGAGACGTGTTCCCAAAAGAGGATTCACTAATATATTCCGTAAAGAATTTAGAATTGTTAACCTGAAAGCACTACAAAAACAGGAAGGCACGAGCTTTGATATAGCAAAACTCGAAAAGCTAAACCTGATAAGAAAAGCCAGAGCTAACGAGAAAGCTCCTGTAAAGATCCTGGCAGATGGTGCTGAAGAATTTAATAAAAAAGTTAATATTAAAGCAAACGCTTTTTCAAAAGCTGCTAAAGAAATAATTGAGAAAGCAGGCGGTAAAGCGGAGGTAGTGTAAAGTGTGGCAAAGTATCAGTAATATTTTTAAAATTCCAGACCTTAAAAAGAAGATACTGTTTACTGCAATGATATTGGCAATTTACAGGTTAGGAAGTTTTATTCCAATCCCTGGTATTAATGCTCAGGCTCTTAAACAGTTTCTGGAAAGTGCAAGCAGTTCGGGTGGCAATCTGTTTGGAATGTTCGACCTTTTTGTGGGTGGTAATCTCGGACGTGCTTCAGTTTTTGCTCTTGGAATTATGCCATACATTACCACTTCCATTGTTATCCAATTGCTTGGCGGTGTAATTCCCTTCTTTGAAAGATTGAAAAAAGAAGGTGCTGAAGGGCAGAAAAAAATAGCTCAATACACTCGATATGGAACAGTATTCATTGCTTCTTTCAATGCAATCGGCATCAGTATGTTCTTGCAAAGTGGTGTGGAAGGAGCTGTTCCCAATCCTGGCTTTTTATTTGTTTTCACAAGCGTTCTTACCATGGTTACAGGTGTGATGTTCATCATGTGGCTTGGGGAACAGATTACAGAACACGGAATTGGTAATGGTATTTCGCTTATCATTTTTGCCGGTATTATTGCTCGTTACCCACAGGGCTTTTATCAAATGTTCGAAATGGTTCAAGTGGGCGCTATGGAAATTTTTATGGCTGTTGCCGTTATTATAGTTATGATCGGTGTTACTGCTTCTGTAGTTCTGGTTACCGAAGGTATACGAAAAATACCGGTGCAATATGCTAAAAGAATAGTAGGACGTAAAGTTTATGGTGGTCAGAGTACACATATACCACTAAAGGTAAATACTGCCGGTGTTATTCCTATCATTTTTGCTCAGTCCGTAATTATGTTTCCCAGAACGATAGCCACTTTCTTTAAAGATAGCGATTTTATGAACAGCATTGTAGATTTGCTTTCTCCCGGTGCTTTTCTTTATACGTTAATTTATGTAGGACTCATTGTTTTCTTTGCTTATTTCTACACAGCTATGGTACTGAATCCCATTGAAATGGCAGAGAATATGAAAAAATATGGTGGATTTATTCCTGGCAGAAAACCGGGGAAAAGAACATCCGACTATATAAATTCTGTATTGGTAAGGATTACATTACCAGGTGCAGTATTTTTTGCCTTTGTAGCTGTAATGCCCGAATTTATGTCTAAATGGGCAAACCTTCCTTTCTATTTTGGTGGTACCGGACTCATTATTATCGTTGGTGTGGCACTGGATACACTTCAGCAAATTGAATCACATCTTGTTATGCGCCATTATGAAGGATTTATGAAAAAAGGAAAACTCCGTGGTCGCAGAGGTTAGTTCTTTTAACAAAACATAGAGTGAAAAAAGAAGCAGCATGATAACAATAAAAAACAACAAGGAAATTGCAAAAATGCGTGAAAGTAACCGCATTGTAGCTTTGCTGCTTCATAAATTGGAAAGCATCATTAAACCTGGTATTAGCACCTGGGAAGTAGATCAATTTTCTGATGATCTTATTCGTGCCGAGAGTGGAAAACCGGCCTTCAAGGGTTATATGGTTTTTGGTCTGGAACCGTTCCCTGCTGCTATTTGTACCTCGGTGAATTCCTGCATTGTGCATGGTATTCCTTCTCTGAAGCAAATCTTGCAGGAAGGTGATATCATTGGAATCGATGTGGGAGTTTATAAGAATGGTTTCTATGGGGATGCTGCACGTACTTATCGTGTGGGTAAAATTACCAAAGAAACAGAGCGATTGCTTCGTGTTACACAGGAAGCACTTGACAGGGGAATTTCCCAGGCAAGACATGGCGCACGCGTGGGAGATATTTCTTACGCTATTGGTTCTTATGTGAAAGAGCAGGGCTATTTTGTGGCAGATAACCTTACCGGTCACGGTATAGGTGCCAACCTGCATGAAGATCCTTTGATCCCCAATTTTGGCGTGAAAGGAAAAGGACCGAGATTGAAAAAAGGAATGACCCTGGCAATTGAACCCATGGTGAATATCGGAACCAACCAGGTAACAGAAAATGGCTGGGAGTTTTTTGTGGCAGATAGAACATTATCTGCACATTATGAAAACACGATTTTAATTACGGATGGTGAGCCGGAAATCTTATCCGTTTATTAGAAAAGAGAGAAAATTATGGCAAAAGAAGGTGTAATTGAAGTGGAAGGTGTTGTTAAGGAAGCACTGCCGAACACCACGTTCAGAGTAGAACTGGAAAACGGGCATGAAATACTTGCTCACAGTTCTGGCAAAATGAGATTACACTACATCAGGATTTTACCCGGTGATAAAGTTAAAGTTGAATTATCTCCCTACGATTTAAACAGGGGAAGAATAATTTATCGATATAAATAGGAGATATGATGAAAGTTAGAGCATCAGTTAAGAAGATGTGCAAAGATTGCAAAATAATCAAAAGAAATGGTGTTATTAGAGTTATTTGCTCCAGTAACCCCAAACATAAACAACGTCAAGGTTAGCTAAAGGAGGATTAAACTTGGCACATATAGCAGGAATCGAATTACCAAAAGACAAAAGGATTATTATAGGACTTACCTATATCTATGGAATTGGCAAGAATATTGCTGGTCAGATACTGGCTTCCGCCAATGTAGATGAAAATAGAAAAGTGAAAGACCTTTCCCTGAAAGAAGAAAAAGCTATCAGAGAGATCATTCAGAACGATTACATGGTAGAAGGAGAATTAAGAACCCAGAAAGCCATGGATATCAAACGTCTGATGGAAATAGGCTGTTACCGCGGTGTGCGACATAAGAGAAGTATGCCGGTTCGTGGACAGCGTACTCATACCAATGCCAGAACCCGAAGAGGACGTCGTCGTTCTGTGGTTGGCGGCAAGAAAAAGTAAGGGAGATAAACAGTGGCAATAAAAACAGTAAAAACTACCACCAGAAAGAAGAAAAAAGTAAGACTTACATTCAACGAAGGTGTAGCCCACATTCATTCCAGTTTCAACAATACCATCGTTTCTCTTACAGATAAAGCAGGAAATATGCTGACCTGGTCGAGTGGTGGAAAGATCGGTTATAAAGGTTCTAAGAAAAGCACTCCTTTTGCAGCTCAGTTAGCAGCAGAAGAAGTTGCGAAAAAAGCCATTGACATGGGTATCAATAAAGTAAAGGTTTTGGTGAAAGGCCCCGGCGGTGGTAGAGAATCTGCTATCAGATCGTTGGATGCTAATGGACTTCAGATAACCATGATAACCGATACAACACCCATTCCGCATAATGGATGCAGACCAAGAAAAACTAGGAGAATTTAAGGATTATGGCAAGATATACCGGACCATCATGTAGATTATGTAGAAGAGAAGGAACCAAACTTTTTCTGAAAGGTGCACGCTGTAATTCAGAAAAATGTGCTTTCGAAAGACGTCCCTTCATTCCAGGCGATCATGGCAGTGCTCGCGGTTTTCGTAAAAGACTCAGCGATTATGGCGTCCACTTGCGTGAAAAACAGAAAGTACGCCGCATTTACGGTATTCTGGAAAAACAGTTCAGGAAATACTTCAAAATGGCTGCAAAGAAATCTGGAGTTACAGGTGAGAACCTGCTTCAGTTTCTGGAAACACGCCTGGATAATGTGGTTTACCGAATGGGATTTGCACCTTCCAGAAAATCTTCCCGTCAGATAGTCCGTCACGGACACATCAGAGTAAACGGAAGAAAAGTAAATATTCCTTCATTCCTGGTACGCCCTGAAGATGAGATCGAGATCAAAGAAAAAAGTAGACAGTTACCTATAATCCAGGAAGCTATCGAAACCACTACTGAAGTTGGCAGTATCGAATGGCTTGAAGTGGAAAAAGATAATTTCAAAGGAAAGATCCTCAGTATTCCAACCAGGGAACAGATCCCGTTGGATGTTGATGAACGTCTGATTGTTGAGTACTATTCCAAGTAGAAAAACAGGAGTAATTTTATGATGTTCCTTGAACCCTTACAATTGCCGGAACAAGTTAAGGTTGATGAAAAAACCTTTAGCCCGACTTACGGCAAATTCGAGATCGGGCCGCTGGAAGCAGGATTTGCTACTACTATTGGTAATACATTACGACGTGTCCTTACGTCCTCTATTCAGGGGGCAGCTATACGCTTTGTAAAAATAGAAGGACTTCATCATGAATTTGCACCCATTCCCGGTGGAGATTCCGATTTTATTGATGTTATCCTGAAATTGAAAAAAATAGTTCTGAAGTCTGAAACTGTAAACGAAGAAAAACTGGTTTTAGAACACAAAGGCATTGGACCTGTTTCTGCTGGTGAGATCCAGGAAACGGCAGATGTTAAGATTATTAACAAAGACCTTGTATTATTGGAAATGACAGAAGATGTCGAATTCAAAATGGAGATATGGGTTGGTATCGGGCGTGGTTACGTTTCAGCAGATCAGCACAGTATGGAAGAAAAACCGGTAGGTGTTATTCCCATCGATTCTATCTATTCTCCTGTTATTAAGGTAAACTTTGAAGCAGGGCAACAGCGAGTGGGCGAACGTATCGACTACGATAAACTGATAATGGAAATTACTACCGATGGCAGCATCGATCCCAAAGATTCTCTCTATCTTGCCGCTAAGATATTGCGTGATCTCTATGATAGATTGGTTCTATTTGAAACCGAACCTGAATATATCGAAGAAGTAGAGATGGATCCTGAACTGGAAAGAATGGAAAAGATATTAGATACTGCCGTGAACGAACTGGAACTTTCAGTTCGCTGCAGCAATTGTCTTTCTGCCGCCAAGATAGATACCATTGGTGAATTAGTAGGGAAAAATGAGAACGAAATGCTGAAATATCGAAATTTCGGTAAGAAATCTCTGGAAGAAATAAATGCTCTACTGGATAAATATGCTCTTTCTCTTGGTATGGATGTAAAAGGTATTCGTAAAAAGATAGATGATGCCAAGGGTAAAGTAACTACCAAATAAAAGGATTGTTCTATGAGACATAAAGTAAGAGGAAGAAAATTCGGAAGAGAAAGAGACCATAGAAGATTATTAATGAGAAACCTGGTTTCTTCCCTGGTGGAACATGGTCGTATAAACACTACGCAAACCAAAGCCAAAGAGCTGAGAGGTCTGGCGGAAAGATTGATAACATATGGTAAAAAAGATACCGTTCACTATCGACGATTGGCTTACAAAGTTCTGCAAAACCGTGATCTGGTGAAAAAGGTTTTCGATGAACTGGCTCCCCGTTTTCTAAGTACCGAAGGTGGTTATACCCGCGTTCTTAAGAACGGTTATCGGAAAGGTGACTGCGCTCCCATGGCCATCATCGAGTTCGTGGAAAAAGAAGAAA
>CBFDCX010000026.1:0-13191 GCA_965603415.1 uncultured bacterium | reverse complement strand
TCACAGCAGGTAAGAATATCAGCTATATTCTTTAAAGCAGATAGATCTCTTTCCAAAGAGGTGGGAATCAACTGGTCAACGCTTTTAAATGATAATATCCTTGTCGATTTAACCGGAGCAGATGATATGGGAGATGAAATAATTGCTGCCAGTATTGGCGAACCTCTACCGTCTGAAAAATTTAAAGCAGGAAATGTCACTATAGCTCTTGATGCACTTCTTAAAATCGTAGAATCTTACCAGAGAGGAGCAATAGTTGCCAGGCCTACAATCACTGTTATATCAGGGAAAAAAGGGTTTGTTCAAGTTGGACAGGATTTCTCGATAAAAACCTTTGACGAATCTGGAAATGTTATCGATAAATTCTATGAAACCGGTATGATCCTGACAGTAACTCCACAGATACTCACCGAAAATGAAAAGCAGGCAATTCATTTAAAGATGGAAATAGAAAAAAGTTCTGCTATACCGGGAGCATTAACAACTATTATCAATAAAAGCAAATCCGTTACCGAAGTTCTGTTATACGATGGAGAGGAAACTGTTATCGGGGGTTTGTATGACAACGATACAACAATTGAAAGATCCGGTATTCCCATTTTAAAAGATCTGCCATGGTGGGTATTCGGACTTCGTTACATTTTTGGTTATAGCGCCAAAAGTGTAAAATCGAACGAAATGATAATTATTTTAAAAGTAGAGATCGTAGATAATATTGAGAGTAGAAAATTAAATGTTACAGAAGTTGAAGAACAAATTAAGGAAAGCAGATCAAAAAATACTGAGGCAGACAAACTGTTCGAAGAAGAAAAATAAAAGAGAAATTCTATTTTTTTAACATGCTTTTAAATTGATCGATAAACTCATCGATATTTTCTTCTGTTGTATCAAAAGAGGTCATCCAGCGTACTTCAGAACACTCTTCATTCCAAATATAAAAGAAAAACTTTTCCTGTAACCTAGAAATTATCTCTTTGGGAATAATGGCAAAAACGCCGTTTGCTTCCACTTTCTGAGTAATAGTAACCTGTGGAATATCAGTAACTTTCTCCGCCAGGATCTGCGCCATGCGGTTGGCATGACGAGCATTTTTCAACCAGAGTTCGTTTCTTAATAAAGTGGTAAATTGTACTGCCATAAATCTCATTTTAGATGCCAGCTGCATTCCCTGTTTGCGATAGTATTTGAAATCCTCTGAAAGCTTCTTATTGAAAAATATTACAGCTTCTGCATTCATACCACCATTTTTGGTAAGCCCAAAGGAAAGAATATCAATACCTGCATAATTTGTTATTTCCCTAAAATTAGTGTTCAAGCTTACTACGGCGTTACAAAGTCTTGCGCCATCCATATGAACCAGCATATTATTCTCATGGGCAAATTGTGTAATTTCCATTATCTCGTTTAAAGAATAAACCGTTCCCAATTCCGTAGATTGGGTGATGGAGATAACTTTCGGTTGTGAATGATGCTCGAAGTCAATGCCATGCATGTGATATTTTACCTGTTTCACTGTTATCTTTCCGTTTTCGGTGGGAACTGGAAGCAATTTGCAACCTGTGAATTTCTCGGGAGCACCGCACTCATCTACATTGATGTGAGCAGTTTCTGCGCAGATAATGGAATTATAAGATTCCGTGACCGCTTTCATGCCAAGTACATTTGCTCCAGTACCATTGAAAACAAAGTAAACATCGATGTCCTGCCCGAAATGTTCTTTTATTATACGTATGGCTTCTTCCGTGTAAACATCATCACCATAACCAATAACATGACCTATATTTACTTCTGATATAGCTTTCAATACTTCCGGGTGAATTCCAGCATTATTGTCACTGGCAAAACCGCGTTTGTCTTTTTCCGGCATAATTTTCTCCATTCCTTATTTGGAATTAGTTTTTTCTTTTGCCTGTTTTTGTCAAATTGCAAATAAAAAAGCACTACCCGAAAGCAGTGCTTAAAATTATTAAAACTTCAAAATTCTAATTACTTCCTGCGTACTGTGCATCACCAAATGCTAATATCGGATAGAATATAATGCCAAGAAACAACATTCCAATTCCAAAACCGGTTCCCTTGCCAAATGCTTTTGCAAGATCAAGAATAACTATAATACTGATAACAAAATTCACACCCGGGATCAGCATCAGTAAGAACCACCAGCCCGGACGACCAGCAATTTCGAGCATTAAAATAACATTGTAAATTGGGATTAGAATACCCCAGCCCGGTTTACCTGCTTTGGTGAAAATTTTCCACCAGACAATGAGCATAAAGATCAAAACCACAAAGTATAAAATCATCATTCCTGCGCCGATTCCGGCAGCAGCACTTGCACCAGCATCATCATACATAATAACCCCTCCTTTTTTATACTTTAATTTGTTTTTTTATTTGATTTTATGTCAAGGTTTTTAAAGATTGTTGATAGTTTAATATTTATAAATTCCTCATTTCTTTATTAAGAAGAAGTGTTCTGCAATATTTTAACTTACTGGTTAAAAATAATATTGACATATTAACTGAATAGTTAAACTTGTCTTGTGGAAGAAGAGGAGAATATAATGAGCGTATATGTCGATAAGGTTACAATAATTGGCGGTTTCCAGCAAAATATTGCTTTGCAATGTCCGCTCATCGGTACCCAAATTCCTGCCGGTTTCCCCTCCCCTGCCCAGGATTATATAGAAGAGAATCTCGATTTGAATGAATATCTCATCGAGCATCCCATGGCTACTTATTTTGTAAAAGTGGAAGGCTATTCCATGATCAATGCAGGGATTTATCCGGGAGATATTCTGATAGTGGATCGTTCCCTGGAACCGGCTCATAAGAAAATAATTATCGCCATCGTGGATGGAGAACTGACAGTAAAACGTTTACACGAAATAGAAGGAAAATGGTTTCTGGAACCGGAGAATCCTGAATTTGAATCTATTGAGATCACCGGAGATATGAGTTTTAAAATTTGGGGTGTGGTAACTTATGCTATTCATAAAATGAGGTGAGAGTAATGCCACGCCATATCTTCGCTTTAGTAGATTGCAATAGTTTTTATGCCGCCTGTGAAAAGGTGTTTAATCCACAGCTCGCCAATAAATCGGTAGGCATCCTTTCCAATAACGATGGCATTATTGTAGCACTTTCGCCTGAATTGAAACGGCTGGGTGTTACACGCGGCACTCCCGGCTTCAAAATTGATAAACAACTTATCCGAAAGCACGATATAAGAATATTTTCTTCCAACTATGCTCTATATGGGGATATGTCCAATCGGGTAATGCAAACACTTACCCAATTTACGCCCGATATTGAAATATACTCCATCGATGAAGCATTCCTCTCGCTTACCGGCTTTGAATATTTGAATCTTACGGATTACGGCAGGAAAATAAAGGATACCGTGTGGAAATGGACGGGACTGCCTGTTTCCATCGGGATAGGTCCCACCAAAACACTGGCCAAGGTGGCTAACCGTTTTGCAAAAAAACATGGTTTCATCGAAAATGTTTTTGATATAACCGACCACCCGGATAAAGATAAAATATTACGCTGGACGGATGTGGAACACATCTGGGGTGTGGGACGGCAATATGCCAAAATGCTGCGGCGTAACGGCATCGAAAATGCCTTCCAGCTTTCCAGAGCTCCCGATAAATGGGTACAGAAAAAGATGACTATCGTAGGATTGCGCATGGTAAAGGAATTACGCGGTATTTCCTGCATCGACCTGGAAATGGATATCGATCCCAAAAAAGAAATAGTCTCTTCCAGATCATTCGGCACTCCGATTACAGAACTTCGGTATATGCAGGAAGCAACAGCAGCTTATTGCACACGTGCCGTGGAAAAACTGCGGGAAGAAAAACAGGTAGCTTCGCAGATAACCGTATTCCTTACCACGAACCGCTTTAAGAACGAACCGCAATATGCCAACTATGCCACCGCACGCCTTCCTCTCCCCTCTGCCTACACGCCGGACTTTCTGAAAGCAGCGCATAAAGTTCTGAAAAATATTTTTCGCCCCGGGTACAAATATAAGAAAACCGGCGTGATGATATCTGATATAATGCACCAGAGCAAGGCGCCACTCGATTTTTTCCAACCTACCTACCTAGACGACAAACGTAAAATCATCATGGACTGTATGGATGATATCAATGAAAAAATGGGGAGTGCTCGATTGACTTATGCAGCTTCCGGCATCAAGCGCCCCTGGCAGATGAAGCGGGAAAGATTAACTCCCAGCTACACCACCAGCTGGTCCCATATCCCGGTGGTGAAGGCATGTTGATATGGAAACTAATAGAAAAATAATTCACGTGGATATGGATGCTTTTTTTGCAGCGGTAGAAATTCGTGATAATCCGCAATACAAAGGAAAGCCAATCATAGTGGGTGGACCGCCCAATAGCCGCGGAGTTGTCTCCACCTGCAATTATGAAGCCCGAAAATATGGCATTCATTCTGCCATGCCCAGTTACCAGGCATATAAATTGTGTCCGCAAGGGATATTCGTAAAACCCAATTTCGATGCAATAAAAGAAGCTTCCCGGATCGTGGTGGAGATTTTCTTTGAATATACAGACCTGGTGGAACCTGTTTCCATCGATGAAGCATACCTAGATGTAACGGAAAACAAGAAAAATATTACCATTGCTACCGAAATAGCAAAAGCAATTAAAAAGAGGATCTTTGAAAGAACCGGGTTAACCGCGTCGGCTGGAGTTTCTTACAATAAGTTCCTGGCAAAGATCGCTTCTGAAATGGATAAACCGGATGGTTTAGTAGTTATTCCACCTACAAAAGCCCTGGAAATTCTGGAAAAACTCCCAATCGGAAAATTCTATGGTATTGGAAATGTGAACGAAAAAAAAATGATCTACTTGGGGATTCGTAACGGTAAAGATCTGAAAGAACGCTCACAAAAGGAACTCATCAAACATTTCGGAAAAGCAGGAACGTTCTATTACAATATTGTTCGAGGTATTGATAATCGAATTGTTACAACTCATCGTATCCGTAAATCACTGGGTTGCGAAAGGACATTTGACAAAGATCTAAGAGATGTGGAAGAAATGCTTGCTGTCTTGAAAAAGATTTCTCAAAAGATCAATTCTACAATGAAGGAGAAAAAATTTAAAGCAAAAACTTTGACTTTAAAAATAAAATATTCAAATTTCGACCTTGTGAGTAGAAGTAAAACTCTGGATAGCGTTTTTGATAAAGAAGAAATTATTTTGAATTTAGGCAGGAAAATGCTGCTGGAAACAATTGGACCAAAATGCAAGATTCGACTTCTTGGATTAAGTGTGTCTAACCTTGTTTGGGAAGATGATGAACAAAAGCAACAACATACACTCGATTTTTTCAGTGAATCAGAATTTGCTGTGGGAAATGTTGACTAATAAGTAGCTCAGACACTCCTGTCTGAGTAAAAAAAGATGTCATCTCCTCGTTCAGGAGTGAACGAGTTACGGAGGTAATATGTGTGGAAGATTCGCTTTATACAGCAGTTTTCAAGCGATCAAGGATTATGCAGATATACTCGCACAACTCGAAGAACTGGAAGCAAATTACAATGTTGCTCCCGGTCATAATATTCCGGTGATAATAAAAAAAGATGATGGGAACCACCTTGAATTCTGTAAATGGGGACTTATCCCATTCTGGGCAAAAGACCCGAAGATCGGTTATAAAATGATAAATACACGTGCCGAAACCATAAACGAGAAACCCAGTTATAAATATGCTTTTCAAAAACGAAGATGCCTTATTCCAGTTAATGGATTTTACGAATGGCGAAAAAAAGATAAACAACCTTTTTATATCCATCTGAAAAAAAGAGAACTTTTTACTTTCGCAGGGATCTGGGAAAACTGGAGATCGCCTGAAGGGGAATTCGTGCAATCCTGCTCGATAATAACAACTCCTGCCAATGATACACTAGAAAATATTCACAACAAGATGCCGGTAATTCTTCCTCAAAATTCAGAATCTACATGGTTGGCAAATGAAGACCCAGGTAAATTAATAGAACTACTCAAACCATATCCTCGAAGTGATATTATTTATCATGAAGTATCTAAAGAAGTAAACTCCGTTAGGAATAATTCTCCTGAGTTGATCAATCAAAATTAGTCTTGTATTAACATATTTTGATAAATGGTTCGTTTGAATCCCTTTTTTTATTAATCTCTTCCCGAAGCTTCTGCTTCGGAAAGTATCTGATACTTGAGGATTGAGGATAATATTTTCATAGAACTCCCCTAAATCCCCTCTTAGCAAAGAGGGGACTTCCTGATTTCATTCTGTCATTCCCATGGAAGTAGTAATCCACTTCATCCAAAAGATTTGACTTTAAAATCAACTTTTCTATTTTTACTTTGAATATTTTTAGAATTCTTGGTCAGTTTTATTCTCGACCTGGCAGGTCGAGTTACAAAAAGGGAATTATGATAAACTTTGAATTCGTTGGCTTTGATGAAAACCTTACCCAAAAGGTAATTGCAGAGAACCAGGATAATTCATGCCTGCTGCTCTTCCCCACTCAATCCAGCAAAAAAGAAGCTAAGAGATTATTCCTGCAGAATTGGAATTTCATTGAAAGCGAATTTCTGACGATGGATGAATGGAAAGAATTATTATTCCCAACCACATTTCCCATTCTGAAAGAAGAAAAACGTTCCCTGATATTTTACAAAGCTTTATCCAAAGATGATAATGATTTTTTTAATATCGGCAGTTATTTTCAATCCATTGAGCTTTCTCATAATTTTTTCGATTTCTGGGAAGAAATAATGGAAGAACAGATTTCTGATGAAAACATCGAACAAGTTCTTTCCTATAATCAGACTGCCGGTAACTGGCAGTTAAAAACTTTTGAACAATTGAAAAAGATAAAATCTCAATATTATCATCTTCTACAGAAAGAAAAGTTCACCGACAAAATCTTTCTTCACAACATCGATGAGATACAGACCGATATAAAATTCAACAGGATAGTAGTGGTCAATCAGTTCTATTTTACAATCCTAGAAAAAAAGATATTAAATAAATTCGATGAAGAGGTTCTGGTTTATTTACAACTTCCGGAGAACGTTTTTGATAAAGGTGAATTAAAAGTTCTGGATTATTTCGATGCATCAATGATAAAACAACATCTGAAGCGCAAAGTGAAGGTAATTCGTTCTTCGGAACAGTTTCAAATGATTGCTTGTTTTCTTTCCGAAATTGATAAGAATAAAAATAATACGATCATCGATTTCAAATTTAAGTTGCAATCGTATTCTGGTTTTCTTTCCCATCGCTTTTTCTCGATCTCAAATACAATTCCATTTACAAATACAGCCATTTTCAGGTTCTTCCAAATCACGCTTGACCTCTTGAATTCAATAGTGTGGAAAGGTAAGCCGTTCCTGCTCTCTTTACAGCAAATTTTGAATGCAGCCCTTTCCAATGAATTCCTATCCTGTTTTGGACAGGAAAAAACCAGATGTGAGCAGATCAGAACATTCCTGTTTGAACTCATTGATAACGATTATCAATATCTCGATCTTGATTATTTCTTCCAGAATGAAAATGAATTCAAAAACGAATTTGAGCAGCTTTTCAAATTCCTGCAGAAAACACAAAACATTAAAAGCATCAAAACATTGATCGAATTTATAAATACTGAAATCGATATTGAGAACCTGGTTGCAGAAGAAAGCAGAAAAACCGATGTTATAAAAGTATTTTATGAGCTTCTGGCTGACTTCGCATCGATTGAAGAGATCGGTATTATTCCTGATTGGAGATCGATTTTTTCAGGTAATATTACAGCCAATATTCTGCAGCTTTTCCTGGATTATATGAAATCAAAACAGACTAGGTATGAGTTGGACAATGTTACAGAAAACCGGATTCAGATCACATCTCTTCAAGATTCCCGGAATCTCGATTTCGTAAATGTGTATATTCTTAATGTGATTGAAGGAATTCTGCCGGCTGTCAAACACGCTCAATTCCTGCTTTCCGAAAATCAAAGAAGTGAATTGGGATTGAAAACTTATGAAGATATCAAACTGCGTGATAAATATTATTTCTATCGGTTATTAGCCTGCTGTGAAAATGCTGTAGTTTTCACGCGCTGCAACCTGGAAGAAAATATCGAGGTTAGCTCATTCATCGAAGAATTAATACTACACGACATGGTGGAAGAAACCGATAAATCCAATGAGAAGAACAATCTGTGTGAGATGGCATTTTCTGTTTTGCTTAATAAAAATAATTATCCACTTCCCAATGTTGATAATATCTCTTCAGATTTCTTTACAATCCCGCACGAGCAAAATGATTTCCCGGATAATAAATTAGCTCTCAGTTTCTATAAATGGGATAAATTAAAGAGAAATCCATTTGAATATTACATTGAATATATAGCTGGTTTAAAAGCACGTGATCCGCAGGTTTTGAATGATTTCAGCAGTAAATTGATCGGCACGATATCGCACAATATCTTCGCTATAATCTGGGATCGTTTGATAAAAGTTTATCAAGGTAACACGATCCATCATAATTTTATGTATAATACGAAAGACTATGTCGAGCAGGCTGTTGAACATTTCCTGAAATACAATAAAAAACTTAAATATCTTTCGCCATATAATTATTCTGAAAATTATTTTGGTAACATCTTCATCCCGATCTTAAAATACGGAATTTCAAATTTCTTTTACCGGCTTCATAATGATCTGCAATTCACAGATAAAAGTATCTCTGTATTTCCTGAAACCGGAAAAGTAACGCAAAAGAAATTCTTTGATCTAGATGAGATCGAAATTTCCCTGCGTGGCAGACCAGACCTTCGCATCCACACTACCGATGATGAATTGTATATTTTCGATTACAAAACAGGAAGCAGTAATACCAAAAAAATTAAAAAGTATAATGAGCAATTACAATTTTATGAATTTATAAGTTATCTCATCGATTCACCGAAATTGGAGAATAAACTTCATTCTTATTTATTCTTTATTGAAGAAAAAAACATGCCATACTTATTTAGAAGGATCGATCTGAAAGAAACAATAACAGAAGTTGTTCAAAACATTATAGAAAATGGATTTTCATTGGCAGATTCGAAAGATGAATATGAAAATATCGAGGTCACACGCCGGGACTTGAAGATGAAGCTGGAGCTGATGAAATGAAACCAACGATCATTCGAGCCAGTGCCGGAACCGGAAAGACATACCGGCTTTCCCTGGAATTCATTAACCTGCTGCTTTCGCAAAGAGTGGATTTCAAGGAGATTCTGGTTATCACTTTCACCAAGAAAGCAACTGCGGAGATCAGGGAACGTATTTTCGAACATCTGCATAACATTGTTCATAACACCGAAGAATCACAAGAGATAATAAAGGGTTTGAAAGCGATTAACCCTGATCTAAAATTCAATGCGGAAGATTTTGAATTTTTAAAAAGCACTTATCAGAAAATGCTCACCAATAAATCGGAAGTTAATATCAGCACGATTGATTCGTTCATCAATGCAGTTTTTGGCGGGATCATCGCTCCCTTCCGGAACATCGTGGATTACAGGATCGATAATAACATCAATGATGAATATCTCCCCGAAATCTACCAGCATATACTAAAAGATGATAATTTAGAACTTTATAAAGATATTTTCCTGGAAGCAAAGCGCAGAAATCTGGAACAATTCAATAATTTCATTAAAGATGTTATCAATTATCGTTGGCTGTTCGAGTTCATCGATCTATCGAAATTTTCCGAAACCGATATTGAAAAGAAGAAAGAAAATTATTTACTATCTTATAAAAAGAAATTGAGTGAATTTCTGCAACTTCTAACAAATGAGATGAAAATCTATCTCGGTAAAAAAGATGATAAAATAACCTGGAAACAACTGCTTCAAAAAGATCATTATCACACATTAGAAGAACAAAAAGGTTTTAACTTGCTCGTAGCGGATGACCTGTATGACCAGTTTTACAGTTGGTTAACTGAAACTGATTTCATTGAAGAGAACTATGCACTTCTTCTAAATGATAAGAATTTATGGATGGGAAACAGGATCAGAAATCCGGAATTGAAGCCCATCTTCCGGGAAATGCAACACGAATTGGCTAACTTTTTATTTTATGAAAAAGCATTAAATGAGCAATTTAATATTATTTCTTTGGCTGTAGAAATCTTGGAGGCATATGATAAAATAAAATTCAGAGATAAGATATTTACTCATTCCGATATCAGCTACTATACTTTCCGATATTTATACGATAAAGATCTTTCTATCATTGAAAACAAGAACGTTCTCAATATCTTCTATGAACAGCTTTCCTACAATACTCGCTTTATTCTTATCGATGAATTCCAGGATACCAGCATTCTTCAGTGGAAAATCTTCCAACCTCTCATTAATGAAACCTTGAGTGGTGAAGGGCAAAAATCTTATGGTGGATTGATAGTTGTGGGAGATGAAAAACAGGCTATCTACGGCTGGCGTGGTGGTGAACGCAGATTGCTTGCAGGTTTCCATGAACTTCTGTACTTTGATATGCAAATGGATTCTCTGACAACTTCCTTTCGCAGCAAACCGATATTAATGAACTGGATCAATAGATTGTTTGGTTCTGAACTTCTTAACTTTATTGATGATTGGAATTATACTAATATCGATAGTTTCAAAAAGCAGGATGGTTTTGTGCAGGTTCATTTCAGGAATCGTGAGAAGATCGAGGGAGTTCAGGAAGAAAAGCTGGATCAGGTCCATATCTATCATGAATTTGTAAATGAAACTCTTTTACCGTTGATAAATGAGGGAAAGATCACGCTGCATGATACTGCCATCCTGATGAGAAAAAATAAAGAACTGGAAGAAATGGCAACCGTGCTGGATGAAGCAGGGATCAGTTACACATTGGAATCTTCCGGTTCGTTGTTCGATCACCGGGCAATAAAACCAATACTTCATGTTCTGAGATTTATAGTTTATGAAGACCCTATCGAATTGATTAAATTTCTGCGTTCGGATATTGTATTGATACATCCCAGAGAACTAAAACAAATCCTGCACGTGTATAAGAATTCAGCTAATCTTGATGATTTTTTCCAGCAAACTTCAGATAATCATTATTTGAATATTCTTCAAAAGATCAGAACTAAAAGAAATTCAATTGTAAATATCGTCAAAACAATTGTGGAGGAGTTCAATTTTACAAAACTATTTTCATCCGAAATTGAATTGAAGAATATTCATAGATTTCTGGGAATTGCAATCGAGTTTGAAAACACCAATCATGAACATACCATCGATTTCCCAGGATTTTTATCGTATTGCCGTGCGCTTGCAGAAAAGGACGAATATTCGCAGCTCGGACAAACTTACTCCGATGCTATCAAATTGCTCACTATTCATAAATCCAAAGGATTGCAATTTGAGACGGTTTTCACACTTTTTGATGTAACTTCCACTCTTGGTGGAAATTATCCCGGTTTGAAATTATATTATAATTTTGAAGATAACTTTAACGACCTCCAGGATTTTGCTTTAACCTACAATTTTGATAAAATCCTCAAGAAATCCAATAAAAAAGAACTGGTTGAGATAGTCGAGAAAAGAGACGCCGGTGAAGAATTGAATAATATTTATGTGGCTTTAACCAGGGCAAAAAATAATCTCTTCATCTATCTACATTACAAAAAGCAAGGTAATCTTGAAAAATTTATCGGGGAGATCAAGGATGATAGTTCCGTTCTAAAAAATATTACAAAAACTGTTTTCAATGAGTTTTCAGTTGATATAAAATTGATCTCAGACGTTCATCAAATAATTGAATATGGAAAAATTACTATAGACATTCCCGAAGAAGAAATTCAGAAATCTCCATCCATACTAATTGAAGGAAAATACATGGAGCTTTTCAATTGGGAAAATATTTACGAGAAAAAACAGGAAAATCTTCATCAAATAAAAAAGGAATTTTTAGAGAATCAAAGCGTTCTTACCGGGAATATTGTTCATTGTTATTTATCTAATATTGATTATGATAACGAGCAAAACAGGGAAGTTGGTTTTAATAGAACAATTGCGAAATATGGAAGTTTGATGCATCGTGATAAGATTCAGGCAATTCTTGAAAAGACGAACAACTTCATCAGAGATAATATCGAACTTTTCAGCAAAGAAAATTGGGATAAAATCTTTAATGAATATTCCGTATTCGACGAAAGGGGAAAGGAATTCCGTATTGATCGGATGATGGTGAATTCGAAGAATAAAGAGATACTGATAATAGACTACAAGACCGGTGCACACTACGAAGATGAGCAGCTTGACAAATATAAAGAGATAATTGAAAAGTTGGCTGTGGTGAAAAAAGATAAATATAGTGTGAATACGAGATTTATGGAAGTACCTTGTCATTCCAACGAAAGTGGGAATCTAAAAACCTAAAAAGATTCCCGATCGGAGTCGGGAATGACAGTAGTTGAAAAAAAGGAACAAAAAAATATGAGTAAACTAATGATAAGCGTTTCAGGAGTCAGGGGAATATTTGGTGAATCCCTCACTCCGGAGATAGCAGTAAAATTCGCATCCCATTTCGGGATTTTCTGTGATCGTGGAAAAATTATTGTGGGAAGAGACTCACGAACAAGCGGTCCGGAGATGTTTCGTGCTGTTTCTACTGGTTTGATGAGTGTAGGTTGCGATGTAGTGGATCTGGGAATCGTTTCCACACCAACTGTTCTTTTGGCAGTTGAAGAATCTAATGCAAAAGGTGGTATTTCCATCACTGCATCACACAATCCTGCAGAGTGGAATGCAATGAAATTCGTTGGTGAGAACGGTATGTTCCTTTTCCCACAGGAAGCTCAACGATTCATAAATTCCCTCGATGAACATATCGAATTTGCAGGCAGTGATAAAACAGGCAACCTTACACAAGATACAGAAGCTACAGATCGTCACATTAAAAAGATACTGAATATTCCTTATCTTAATATTGAGAGAATTAGATCAAAAAAATTCAAAGTTGTAATCGATTCCGTGAATGGTGCCGGTGGCTTGATCTCTCCACTATTGTTGAGAGATCTGGGCTGCCAAGTCATCGAACTAAACAGCGAACCGACTGGCATCTTCGCTCACACTCCAGAACCTTTGAACAAAAACCTGAAGCAATT